>NZ_JBHVER010000104.1:0-26725 GCF_042802195.1 Kitasatospora sp. NPDC057500
GTGTCCGGGCGGCGCCTCAGCGCACGCCGGCCGGCCTGGCGGCGTCGTGGATGAACTCGGCGACCGCCGTCGGCCGGGAGACGGCGACGGCGTGCGAGGCGTCGGGCAGTTCCAGGACGGTGGCGCCGGCGCGTTCGGCCGTGAAGCGCTGGACCGGCGGCGGCAGGGCGCGGTCGGCGCCGGTCACCAGGGCCCACGAGGGCTTGGTGCGCCAGGCGGCCGCGGTGGGCGCGTCGGTCAGCACCCGCTCGGCGACGGGCCGTTGCAGCGCGGCGAGCACCCCCGCCACCGTCGGGTCGAGGTCGGCGGCGACGAGCGGCCCGAAGCAGTCCCCGGGCACGGACAGTTCGGTCGCCTCACCGGCGCCGTCCGTGGCGTACGAGGTTCGGCGCAGCCGGGCGATCAGCGGCGAGGGGGTGAAGCGGCCCGCGAGTGCCTCGTAGCTCTCGCCCGCCTCGGGCAGGTAGGCGGCGATGTAGACCAGCGCGACGACGTTGGGGGCGGCCCCGGCCTCGGTGATCACGGCGCCGCCGTAGGAGTGGCCGACGAGCACCACGGGGCCGTCGATCCCGGCGAGCACGGAGGCCAGGTAGCCGGCGTCGTGGGCGAGTCCGCGCAGCGGGTTGGCGGCGGCGAGCACGGTCAGGCCGCGGCGCTGGAGTTCGGCGACGACGCCGACCCAGCTGGTCGCGTCGGAGCAGCCGTCGTGGACCAGCACGACGGTGGGTCTGGTGGAGGGCATGGCGGCCTTTCACATGGCTGCGGACCGGCGGGGTCCGGGCGGTGGGACCGACGGACCCCGCCGGCCGCGGGGTGGGGGTGGAGCGGGGGGTCAGGAGGTCCGCTGCCGGGCGTCGGCCCGCGCGGCGTGGGCCTGCCACTCGCGCGGCGAGACGCCGTAGGCCTCCCGGAAGGCGCGGCTGAAGTGGGAGTGGCTGACGAAGCCCCAGCGGTGGGCGACGGCGGAGACGCTGGTCTGCCGGCGGGAGGGCCGTTCCAGTTCCCGGCGGCAGGCGTCCAGGCGCCGCCCGCGCACCCACTGCCCGACGGTGGTGCCGTCCTGCTGGAAGAGCTTGTGCAGGTAGCGCACCGAGATGTGCTGCGAGCGGGCGATCGACTCGGGCGAGAGGTCCGGGTCGGCGAGGTTCTCCTCGATGTGGTCGCGGATCCGGGCGAGGATCCCGGCCGCGGCGGTCGGGTGGTCCGGGTCCTCCCGTTCGAGCAGTTCGGCCACCAGGACGGCGACGATGTCGGAGACGCTGCGCGCGAGGTGGTTGCCGAGCCGGGCGTCGTGGGTCCGGGGCCGGGCGGCGAGGGTGCGCAGGAACTGCGAGGCGAGCGAGCCGATGCCCTCGTCGCCGCGGGCCAGCAGGCCGCCGGTGCGGCGGACGTCGCCGTGCCGCACGCCGAGGTAGAAGCAGGGGACGCGGAAGCGGACCATCCGGCAGTCGGGGTCGGACAGCAGGCCCATCGGGTGCGGGGTGGTGCCGATCAGCAGGTCGCCGGGTTCCAGGACGGTGCTGGCGCCGTCGCGGCGCAGCGAGGCCCGGCCGTGCAGGTGCAGGGCGACGTAGAGGCAGTCCCCGGGGTCGGCGCCGGGGGGCGGCGCGAGGACGTCGATGCAGCCGGCGCCGCCTTCGGCGGCCTGATCGGGCTGGTGGTGTGCGGTTTCGGGCATGGGTGAGGGACCCGACTGGATCACGGGAGGCTCCGACCGGTTCGTTTGGCTCAGAAGGTGTTCAGAAGGTGTTCGGAAGGTGTGCGGTGGATGAGGGGAGTGCTGTGTTCAGGAGAGGAACGTGTCCACGACGGCGTTGAACGGGCCGGGGTTCTCCAGGAACGGGACGTGCGAGCCCGCGACGGACGCCGGGAAGACGTGCAGTTCGGCGCCGGGTCGGTGTCGCTGTTGAACATCGAGCCGCCGGCCGTACTCCGTCGTGGCTGGTCGGTTCACGCATGGTGCTCGTTCGCGTCCGTTCGTGTAGGAGGGTTCGGCGAGGGCTCGGCGAGGGCTCGGCGAGGGCTCGGCGCAGAGGTGGTCGCCGGGGCATGAGCGGCAGCTCGTGGTGACGATTCTCGCCACCCGCCGGCCCCGCTGACCACCGACCGGCGTAGGGATTGCCCGACGGGGGTTCATCGCTCTGTAGCAACCCGGCGCCCTCGTTCCGTAGCAAGAAGTCGCCGGCGAAGCCGCAGGTCAGACCGGGTGCTCGGCGGGGACGCGGAGCAGGTCCCACAGGCGCAGGCCCATGTGCAGGACCAGCCGGTGCCCGCCGTCGTCGAGGTCCAGGCCGGTGATCTCCTGGATCTGCCGCAGGCGGTAGTAGAGGGAGGTGCGGTGGACCTCCAGGACCTCCGCCGTCCTCGGCACCGAGCCGGCGTTCTCCAGGAAGCAGCGCAGGGTCTCCTCCAGGCGGGCGTGGGAGCCGCCGTCGAGCAGCCGGCGCAGCGGCTTGGGGACGAGGGAGTCGTTGAGGGCGGCGTCGGGCAGTTGGAGGAGCACGGCGTGCTCGCCGAGCCGGTCCCAGTCCCCGATGCCGCCGAGCCGGGGCAGCCGGCGGGCCGCGCGCACGGCGACCCGGGCCTGGTCGTGGGAGATCCAGGCGTCGACGAGGTCGGCCCGGCGCCCGCCGACGCCCACCGCCACCGCGGCCTGCCGGTCCAGGAAGGTCTCCAGTGAGCGGACGACGGCGCGGGACTGCACCTCCAGGTCCTCCTCGGTCGGCTCGCGCTCGAAGACCTGGACCAGGACGGCCCGGTCCTGGTCGACCGCCGACAGGCCGCGGGCGGTGCGGGTCCGGCGGAAGGGCTCCAGTGCTCCGCGCAGCGCCACCTCGACCTGGCCGGAGGGGCCGCGCAGCCCGGAGACGGCCACGCCGGTGACCACCACGTGGGGGCCGGCGGGCAGCAGGCCGTCGTCCAGCAGCAGCCGGCGTGCCTCGCAGCGCTCCGTGGAGTCCGGACCGACCAGCCGGTTCACCAGGGTTCGGGTGTGCTCCTCGGCCACGTCGGAGGCCAGGCGCTCGGCGTACATCTCGACGGCCACGGCGCGGGCGGTCCGGTCGATGGCCGCGGTGTCGGCGCTGGTGAGGTCCCCCGGCTTCGCCACGACCATGAGGATGCCGAGCACGTGGCCGCGTTCGCGGATCGGGACGCAGTAGCGCGGTCGCAGGCCCAGGTCGTCGCGGCCGTCCAGATGGCCCGGCCTGGTCCACCCCGCCACGCCCTGGGAGAGCACGTAGCGGATGGCCTCGTCGTCCGCGACGCCCTGGAGCAGCGTGCGCACGCGCACCGGGTCCTCGTCGCCGAAGTGACGGCTGGTGCAGATCATCCGCACCAGCGGGTCGTCGAGGACGACGGAGCGTCCCAGGTCCTCGGCCAGGCCGTCGACCAACGACTGCAGCGCCTCGCCGGCCGGCCGCGCGCGCTGGATCCACCTCTTCATGATCAGTTACCTCCCGGCCGCATTCATACAAGGGGCAAAACCGGATAGACAAACATTCAACAAAACGTGAAGGCGCCCGCCCGGGGCCCGCACGGCACCCGGAAGGCCGGTGATTACCGGGCGGTACGCCCGCGTCCCGTTCCGGGAGCGGCGGGCGGACGGTGCGCTGATCGTCATACCGCGGTGCACCGCCGGAACATCTCCCCCGGCGCCGCCTCCTAGCGTGGGCGGTGATCCGCCTCCCCCTGTTCGTCGGCAGCTCCCAGGTCCCGAGGCCCCGCACCGGCCGGCACCCCGCCAGGCCCGACCCCGACCCAGGAGGACCCGTGTCCGCGCCCCACCCCCTGCCCAACCCGCAGCCCTGCCCGGAACCGGGCCGGGAGAGCGCCGGCACCGACGTCGTGCTCGACGCGCGGATCGTGCTCGGCGAGGACCAGTCCCTCGGCATCCCCGTGCGCTTCTCCTACCGCGGTGACGACCCGTTCGCCGTCTCGCTCGAATTCCTCGGCGCCGCCGCCGAGGCGGGCACCTGGCAGTTCTCCCGCGACCTGCTGTGGGAGGGCCTGCAGCGGCCCGCCGGCACCGGCGACGTCCGGATCTGGCCGCCCTGCACCTGCCACGGCCGCGCCTCGCTGCGGATCATGCTCCAGGGGCAGGACGGCTCCGTGCTCGTCGACCTGCCGGCCCGGCAGCTGCGGCGCTGGCTGCGGCGGGAGAGCTTCGCGCTGGTCCCCCGGGGCACCGAGGGGTCCCTGATCGACTGGGACGCCGAGCTGGGCGGCCTGACGGGGTGACGCGGCGCGGCGGTCAGCCGGGCGGCAGCAGCTCCGCCGCCGCGTCGGCGATCGCCTCCGGCGCCTGCCCGACGTACAGGGTGGCGCCCCGCTCGTCCGGTTCCAGCGGTTCCAGGGTGGCGAGCTGCGAGTCGAGCAGCGACTCCGGCATGAAGTGGCCCGAGCGGCGGCCGATCCGCTCGGCCAGCAGGTCGTGGCCGGCCGTCAGGTGCAGGAAGAACGCGCCCGGGCAGGCCGCCCGCAGGATGTCGCGGTAGCGGCGCCTGAGCGCGGAGCAGGCGATCACGCAGCCGGTGCCCGCCTCGTCGCGCTCGTGCAGCCAGCGGCCGACCGCCTCCAGCCAGGGCCTGCGCGCGGTGTCGTCGAGCGGCACGCCGGCCGCCATCCGGGCGATGTCGGCCGGGCGGTGGAAGTCGTCGGCGTCGGCGAAGGGGACGCGCAGCCGTTCGGCGAGCAGCCCGGCCACCGTGGTCTTGCCGGTGCCGGAGACCCCGATGACCACGACGCACGGGGCGCGGCGCTCGCCGCCGGGGGTCACCGGGGTGCTCTCCTCCATCGCGCCGCACCTACGGGAACCGCGGGGCCGGCCCCTCCGAGCCGGCCGCGTACTCCTCCAGCGGCACCAGGTCCCGCTCCCACGCGGACAGCACCGGTTCGAGGACCCGCCACGCCTCCTCGGCCTCGTCGCCGCGGATGGACAGCGCCGGGTCGCCGGTCAGCACGTCCAGCAGCAGCCGGCCGTAGGCGGGCAGCTCGGCGGGGTCCATCCGCGCGGTCAGCGCGAGCGGGGCCAGCTCATGGGCCCGGGCGCCGATGCCGGTCAGGTCGAGGGCGAGGCCCTCCGGCTCCAGCTCGAAGCGCAGCACGTTGGGCCGGGCCTCCCCGCCGTGGCCGAACGGCAGGTGCGGGACGGGGCGGAAGTGCACCGCCACCTCCTTGCGGTCGGCACCGAGCGCCTTGCCGCTGCGCAGCCGGAACCTGGTCCCGGCCCAGCGCCAGCTGTCCAGTTCGAGCTCCACTTCGGCGAAGGTCTCGGTGCCGCGCCCGGGGTCGACGCCCTCCTCGTCGGCGTACGCGGGGACGGCGCGCTCGCCGATCCGGCCCGGCAGGTAGCGGGCGCGGCGGGTGCGGTGCAGCACGTCGTTCCCGGTCAGCGGCCGGACGGAGCGCAGCACGTCCACCTTGCGGTCGCGCAGGTCGCGCTCGCCGAGGGTGATCGGCGGTTCCATGGCCACCAGGCAGAGCAGTTGCAGCAGGTGGTTCTGGATCATGTCCTTGAGGGCGCCGACGTGGTCGTAGTACCCGGCCCGGCCCTCCAGGGCGAGGGTCTCGTCCCAGACGATGTCGACCTCGGCGATGTGGGTGCTGTTCCAGACGGGCTCCAGCATCCGGTTGGCCAGCCGGCTGCCGAGGACGTTCTGGACGGTCGTCATGGCGAGGAAGTGGTCGACCCGGAACACCGCCCGCTCCGGCACCAGCTCGGCCAGCAGCCGGTTCAGCTCCCGGGCGCCGGCGAGGTCCTCGCCGAACGGCTTCTCCAGCACGATCCGGCTGCCCTCGGGCAGGCCGGCCCGGTGCAGCGCGGAGACCGCGGCGGGGAACAGCGCGGGGGGCAGGGCGAGGTAGACGGCGACGGGCCCCTCCCCGGCGACCACCGCGGCGACGTCGTCGGGGCTGGTGACGTCGGCCCGCAGGTAGCGGGCCGAGGCGACGACGGCCGCCCTGGCGTCGGCCGGGCTGTCCCCGCCATGGCGGTCGAGCTGTTCGCCGGCCCATGCCCGGTACTGCTCGGTGGACCACTCCTCCCGGCTGGCGCCGGTCAGGGCCGGCCCGCTGTCGAGGTGTCCGCCGGCCCGCAGCGCGGCCAGCGCCGGCAGCAGGAAGCGCGCGGTGAGGTCGCCGGTCGCGCCGAAGACGGCGAGCCGCTCGATCATCTCCGTACCCCCGCCTTCGCGCGGGCCAGGTTCACGCCGCTGGCGGTGATCCCGATGTGGCTGAAGGCCTGGGGGAAGTTGCCCATGAACTCTCCTGTGGACGGGTCGATCTGCTCCGACATCAGCCCCAGCGGGCTGGCCCGGGAGCACAGCGAGGCGTACAGCTCCTCGGCCTCCTCCGTCCGGCCCTGGCCGATGAGGTTGTCGACCAGCCAGAAGCTGCACAGCACGAAGGCGCCCTCGTCGCCGGCCAGGCCGTCGGGGGACTCCTCGTGCAGGTAGCGGTGGAGCAGGCCGTCGCCGGCGGACAGCCGCTCGGCGACGGCGGTGGCGGTGGCCACCATCCGCGGGTGGTCGATCGGCACCACGTGGCGCAGCGGGAGCGCGAGCAGGCTGGCGTCCAGCACGCCGCCGCCGTCCAGGTGGGCGCTGAGGGTCTTGGCGCCCTCGTCCCAGGACTGCTCCAGGATCAGCCGGCTCAGGTGGTCGGCCGAGGCGCGCCAGCGGGCGGTCCTGATCGGCAGGCCGAGCCGTTGGCCGATCTGGGCGGCGCGGTCCAGGGCCACCTGGCAGAGCCCGGCGGAGTAGGTGAACACCCGGCCCTCGCTGCGGACCTCCCAGATGCCCTGGTCGGGCTCCCGCCAGGCCTGCTCGGCGGCGTCGGCGAGGCCGGCCAGACCGGCCCACAGGGCGGGCTGGATCTCGCCGCCGGACCGCAGCCACTGGTCGGCGCAGTCCAGGATCTCGCCGTAGACGTCGTGCTGGCGCTGGTCGGCCGCGCCGTTGCCCCAGCGCACCGGGGCGGAGCGCTGGTAGCCCTCCAGTTCGGCGTCCTCGGTCTCGTCCGGGACGGGCCCGCCGCGCAGGTCGTACATGATGCGGGGCCGGCCGCTGTCCTCGAAGGCGTCCAGCACCCAGCCGAGGAAGGCGTCGGCCTCGCCGCGGAAGCCGATGCGGCGCAGCGCGAAGACGGCGAACGCGGCGTCGCGGATCCAGGCGTAGCGGTAGTCCCAGTTGCGGATGCCGCCGATCGGGGCGGGCAGCGAGGAGGTGGGCGCGGCGACCAGGGAGCCGTTGGCCCAGTCGTCGCAGAGCTTGAGGGTGACGGCGGAGCGCCGGACCAGGGGCTCCTGGGGGCCGCCGTAGTCGAAGTGGCGCATCCAGCGGCGCCAGGCGTCGGCGGTGCCGGTGAGCATGGCGTCGGTGTCGACCCGGTGGTGGCGGTGGAAGCGGCCCCAGGAGAGCACCAGGTCGAGCCGGTCGCCGCGGCGCAGGTCGTGGGTGGTGTGCAGGCCGTCGAGCGGGCGGTTGGAGCGCAGGTGCAGGCGCAGGCCCGGGCGCCGCAGCGGGCGCAGTTCCAGTCCGCTGAACACTGCCCGGGTGCGCGCCCCGCCGCGCGGCTCCAGTTCCGCCTTCAGCCGGACGCGGCCCTCCAGCACCACGGCGGAGCGCACGAGTTCGGAGCGGCCGGCGGGGGCGTCGTCGGTGAGGTCGGCGCCCGAGCGCAGCGCCAGCGCGTCGGTGACGCGCACCAGGCCGGTGCGCGAGCGCAGTTCGGTGACCAGCACGCCGGTGTCGGGTTCGTAGCGCTGCCGGGCCTCGACGAGGTCCTCCGGCGCCAGGGTGAAGTGCCCGCCCCGGGTGCGGTCGAGCAGGGCGCAGAACAGCGGTTCGGCATCGAACCGGGGCAGGCAGAGCCAGGGGATGGAGCCGTCCAGGCCGACCAGGGCGGCGGTGGTGCCGTCCCCGATGAGGCCGAGGTCCTCCAGCGGCAGGTAGCCCTGCCGCCGGCGGACCGGCCGGAACGGTGGATCGGAGTCGTGCATGCCGCCTCGCTTCCGCAGCGCCGGGGGACGGGGAGGTGCGACTAGAAGGCGATCAGCACCTTCACGACGTCCTCCAGCTTCTTGTCCGCGACCTCGAAGGCCCGTTCCATCTCGTCGAAGCCCACCCGCCCGATCTCCTTCATCACGAAGGCCTTCACTTCTGGCCCTTCCTGCCGGCGCACCGCCACGGCGGCGGTGCGGGTCGGGAACCGCCCCCTCCCCCGCCGGGCGGCGGCGATCGGCCGGCCGCCCGGGCCGCTCCTCCCACGGTCACCGCAACCGTGCCGGTGCGCGACCCGGCCGCCGCGGCGGCGGTGCGTTCCGGTGAAATCCGCGGGCCGCCGGGGCCGGCGGCCACCGTGCCGGTCCGCCCGGCGGAGCCGCCTGCTAGCGTCGGAGCGCTTGCGACGGACGGCGGACGACGGAGGGTGCTGTGGCGGACAAGGGCGCGGGGCGGGCCTTCATCGGCTCGTTCACCTCGGCGGGCGGGCGCGGGATCGTCGTGGCGGCGGTGGACCCGGGGACGGGGGCGCTGACCGAGACCGGCGCCGTGGACGCCGTCGCGAACCCCTCCTACCTCGCCCTCGGCCGCGCGCGGGGCGGCCCGGTGCTCTACGCCGTCTCGGAGACCCTGCCGGGGGCGGTCGCCGCCTACGACGTCGCCGGCCCGCTGCCCCGCCCGCTCGGCGCGCCCGTGCCGGTGCGCGGCGACGAGCCCACCCACCTCGCCCTCGCCCGGGGCCACCTGCTGACCGCCAACTACGGCTCCGGCAGCGTCAGCGCGCTGCCGCTCGCCGCCGACGGGGCCCCGCAGGCGCCGAGCAGCGTACTGGGCAACGAGGGAAGCGGCCCGAACCGCGAGCGCCAGCTCGCCCCGCACGCCCACCAGGTGCTGCCCGACCCGTCCGGCCGCTGGGTGCTCGGTGTCGACCTCGGAACCGACGCGGTGCGGATCTGCGCCCTGGACCCGGCCACCGGTGCGCTGACCCTGCACGGGCAGACGGCGCTGGCGCCCGCGACCGGCCCGCGCCACCTCGCCTTCCACCCCTCGGGGCGCTACGCGTACGTGCTCGGTGAGCTGCGCCCGACCGTGGTCGTGTGCCGCTGGGACGCGGCGGACGGCGTGCTGGAGCCGGTCGGCGAGGCCGAGCTGTTCCCCGACGGCAGCGAGGGCCCGGCGTTCCCGTCGGCCCCGGTGGTCTCCCACGACGGCCGGCACCTGTGGGTGGCGGTGCGCGGCACCGACACCATCGCGGTGCTGGAGCTCGACGCGGACGGCGGGCGGGCGCGGGCGGTGGCCTCGGTGCCGTGCGGGGGCGAGTGGCCGCGCGACCTGGTGCTCGACCCGTCGGGCAGCCGGCTCTACGCCGCCAACGAGCGCTCGGGGGACGTCACCTGGTTCGACGTGGACGGCGCGAGCGGCCTGCCCCGCCGCGCGGGCTCGCTGCCGGTCCCGGCGGCGTCCACCGTCCTGTTCGGCTGACCGCCCGCGCCTTCAGCCGCGGAACACCAGGACCGGGCAGGCGGCGTGCCGGGTGCAGTGCTGGGCCACCGAGCCCAGCAGCATCCCGGAGAAGCCGCCCAGCCCCCGGCTGCCGACCACGAGCAGCGCGGCGTCCCGGGACGCCTCGATCAGCGCGCCGGCCGGGGAACCGTAGCGCGCCTCGATCCGCACCTCCACCGGAGGCCGCGGCCCGAGGGCCTCCTCGACGGCCCTGGCGGCCTCCCGGCGGGCCTTGCCCGCCAGTTCCGCCTCGTCGGTGCTGGCCGGGGGGAACCAGCCGCGCGCGCCGTGGAACGTCGGGTACTCCCAGGCGATCACCGCCTCCACCACTGCGCCGGTGAGCTCCGCCTGCCGCGCCGCCCACCGGAGCGCCTGCTTCGACGGCTCCGACCCGTCCACCCCGACCACGATGCGGCCGGTCTCCTCACGCTGCTCCGTCATGCCTCCTCCTCGCCTCGGCACTCCACCCCCAACCCTCCCGCCGACCGCCCCACTCGCGCAGTCCGGCAGGGCCGGACGGGGGCGCTTGGTCACCCTGCGTGACCGAGGGCATGCCGTTCCCGCTCCGCACCCGGGCGGGGTCCGCGGGCCGCCCGGTCCGGTCGGCGGACCGGAATAACGCGGCGCCCTCCGGCAGAACGCCCGCAATTCCCCGAGCGGTTGGGAGTGCGCATTGATGACCGCCGCCCGGAACGTCAGACTTGACGGTGCATCAGTTGAATACGTCTTTGCATTGGCCGATGGAATCTGGCCGAACCATCTGAAACGGTAAAGCCGGACCGGGGGGAACCATGACGAGCGCGGCCCGCTCGACCGTCGCGGCGGCCGCGGGCACGACGGCCTCCCGGAGTCCCCTCGCGGGTCCGGCCCTCGTCGTGCTCGGCCTGGCGGCCGTGGTGTTCGGGCTGCTCTGGGCCGCCGACCACCGCGGCATGGTGACCCGCCGTCACGCCCGCCACCTGGCAGAGCGCGCCCGACTGCCCGCCGCGCTCCGCCGGCTGGCGCCCGCCCCGCCGCGTCCCGGGGCCCAGCGCGCGACCGGGCTGCTCCTCGCCGCCGTCGGGTGCGTCCTCGTCGCGACCGGCGCCCACACATTCCTCACCTGAATTCCCCGGGAATTCCCCACACGACCTACGGTGACGGCCTGCGGGGCGCGGGTAGGTGTTCAACCGCCGCCGCGCAGCGGTTGAACACGGGCGGCTCATGAGAAGTTCGCAGTCGCCGTTCCCGGCTCGACATGCGCATGGCCTCTTTGTGACGATTACTCAGAAGCCGAAACGTGACGACCTGGCCCGGGTCTCCGGGTGGGGGGTCCGTGGGGCTAGTGTCGTCATGTCCATGAACACCGGTGGGTCGGAGAATGCCCGCTCTCCGGCTCGAAGGGGGAAGCGCGATGAATCACGTCCACGGGACCAGACGGCTGACGGAACCTCCGCGGGGGGGACGTCCGGAATCAGGTTCCTGAAGGCTCACATACGGGGGTATGTCGCTGTGATCCATTCGCTCACCGAACTGCTCGACCGCGCCCACGAGGAGGACGCCGCTCACCGCACCGCCCAGTCACCCGTCCCTCACCAACCGCTGACCTCCACCAGAGGCGAACACCAGATCACCACACTCGCGATCGCCTCGCTCCGCCCGGCCGACTCCCCGCGCCTGGGCGGGATGGACGAGGAGCACATCGCACAGCTCGCGAGCGTGGAGACGCCGCTGCCGCCGATCCTGGTGGACCGGCGCACCCTCCGGGTGATCGACGGAATGCACCGCCTGGTGGCGGCGCTGGCCCAGGGCCGCACCACCATCGAGGTCGAGTTCTTCGACGGGACCCCCGAGGAGGCCTTCCTCTGTTCCGTCATCACCAACGTCACCCACGGCCTCCCCCTCTCCCAGGCCGACCGGCGCGCGGCGGCCGCACGGATCATCGCCTCGCAGCCGAACATGTCCGACCGGGTGATCGCCCGGGCCTCCGGGCTGGGCGCCAAGGCGGTGGCCACCATCCGGCGGGCCGCCTCGGACAGCCTGCCCCCGATGACCTCCCGGGTCGGCATGGACGGCAAGGTCCGTCCGCTCGACGCCGCCGACCGCCGGTACAAGGCGGCCAAGGTCCTGGAGGACCGGCCGGACGCCTCCATCCGGGAGGTCGCCCGGATCGCCGGGATCTCCCCCGCCACCGCGAGCGACGTGCGCCGGCGGATCAGGGAGGGCCAGGCCCCGGTCCCCGTGCGGCTGGCGGCCGAGAAGCCGGCCCGCGGCGCGGAGGCCCCCGCACAGCCGGCGGCCGCGACCCCGGAGCGCAAGCCAGACCTGCTGCCGGTCGACGCGACGGCGATCATGAAGCGACTGCTGCGGGACCCCTCGCTGCGCCACAAGGAGGAGGGGCGCCGGCTGCTGCGGCTGCTCCAGCAGAACTCGATCACCTCCGAGGACTGGTACAGCCTGATGACGGCCGTCCCTCCGCACTCCGCGGCGCTCATCAGCAGGATGGCCCGGATGGTCGCCGACTCCTGGCTCGGCCTGGCCCAGGAACTGGACGGGCACGCACGCGGCGGCGCGCGGGACGCCTCCTGACCCCGGGCCACCACCGGGGTGGCCGGTTGCCCGCACCTGCGGCACCCGGCTACCCCACCGGCCACTCGCGCGCCGCGAGCGCGCGTTCCAGGGCACCGGCCTGCGCCTCGGCCACCGCGAGGTGGACCAGGGCCGTCCGCCCCGCCTCCGGGTGCTCCAGGCGGACGTCGGTGACGTTCGCCCCGGCGCCCGCGACGTCCGCGAACAGCCGCGCGAGTTCGCCGGGCCGGTCGCCGATCGGCACGGCGAGCGTCCGGCTCCGCACCGGCGGACCGCCGCGCCCGCCGAAGACGCCGGTGCCGTCCCCGTTCCACTCCCCCAGCAGCCCGCGCATCATCCCGCCGTCCTCGCGCCCCGACATCCCCGGCGCATCCGGCCGACCCGGCTCACCCGGCGCCGCCAGGCCGCGCAGGCCGGCCGCCGCCTCCCGCAGGTCCGCCGCCAGCTCGTCGACCGCGTCGGCGACCTCCGCCGCGTTGGCCCGCAGCACCTCGCCCCACAGCTCCGGGTCGGCCGCCGCCGTCCAGGTGAGGTCGCCCGTCCCCGGGCCGGACAGCTCCGCGGTGTCGCGGCCCGCCCGCCGCACCCGCTCGGCCAGCAGCCTGGCCACCACGTACGGCGCGTGCGACAGCAGCGCCAGCACCCGGTCGTGCGCGGCCGCCTCCATCACCACCGGGACGGCGCGGCACAGCGCGACCAGCTCCAGCACCGTGTTGAGGGTCTCGGTGCCGGCCTCCGGCCTCGGGGTCAGCACCCAGCTGCGGCGCTCGAAGAGGTCCGCCCGGGCGCCCAGCGCGCCGGGCCGCTCCCCGCCGGCCAGCGGGTGGCCGCCGACGTAGCGCACCGGGTCGCAGCCCAGTGCGACGGCGTCCCGCTCCGGCCCGGACTTGGCGCTGGCCACATCGGTGTAGTGCCGCGCCGCTCCCCTGGCCTGGAGGCCGGCGAGCACCCCGCCGACCGCCCCGGGCGGCACCGCCACCACGGCCAGGTCCACCGGCCCGGCCGGCTCCTCGGCCAGCCCCGCGCCCAGCGAGGCCGCCGTCAGCTCGGCCGTCCGGTCGACGTCCGACAGGTACACCTGCACGCCCCGGGTCACCAGCGCCAGGGCCACCGAGGTCCCGATCAGGCCGGTGCCCACGACCAGTGCGGATCGCATCGCCGTCCCCCCTACCGCTCCGTGGTCCCGGTCGCCGTCACGCCGGGACCGCCTCGATCAGGCTGAGCGCGAACGGCAGCTCCACCACCCGGCGCACGGTCAGGCCGGCCCGGCGCAGCAGGCCGAAGTACTCCGCCTCGGTGCGCTCCCGGCCGCCCTGGTGCAGGGCCAGCATCCGCATGTCCAGCTCCTTGCCGAGGTGCGGGCGGTCGTCGTCGGGCAGCAGCATGTCCAGCAGCAGCACCCGGCCGTCGTCCGGCACCGCCGAGCGGACGTTGCGCAGGATGGTGACGGCGGTGTCGTCGGCCCAGTTGTGGACGATGTTGGACAGCAGGTAGGCGCCGGCCGGCGGGACCGCCTCGAAGAAGTCCCCGGCCACCAGCTCGCACCGGTCGACGACCTGCTCGCCGGCCAGGAACCCGCGCGCGCCGTCCAGGACCGACGCCAGCTCGAAGAGCACCCCGCGCAGCCCCGGGTTGGCCCGGAGCACCGTGGCCAGGATGGTGCCCGACCCGCCGCCGATGTCGGCGAGGCTCCCGATCCCGGCGAAGTCGTAGCGCTCGACGACCGCCGCGGCGATCGCCCGCGAGCGCGTCACCATGTGGGCGTCGAAGTGCTCCCGGGCCTCGGGGTGGCTTTCGAGGTAGGCGTAGAAGGAGCCGAACTTCGCCCCGAACGGGGACTTCCCGGTCCGCACGGCGTCCGCGAGCGAGCCCATCGCGTCGATGAAGTCGGGGGCGCCCTGGGGTATCACCACCGAGCGCATCGAGCGCTCGTCGCCCGCGTCCAGCGTCCGGCCCGCGTCGGTCAGCGCGTACCGCGTGCCGCCCTCGCCGTCCGGGACCGAGCGCACCACGCCGAGGGTCGCGTTGGTGCGCAGCAGCCGGGCCAGCGCGCCCTCGTCCACCGCGCAGAGGCCGGCGAGCTCGGCCACGCCCATCGGCCGCTCGCTCAGCCGGCGCGCCAGGTCGAGGTCGACGAACGCGTACAGCGCGGAGAACCGCCACTGGCCGCGGATCACCTCCCAGATGACGGCCCTCGGGTCGTCGCTGCCGACCACGTCCTTCACCGCTCCGGGCACGACGTCTCCGGGCGCCGGCAGCGGGCGGGCGCCGTCGGTGGGGTGGACGTCGACGTCGGTCATAGCCATGACTCTCCAGAAGGTGTGGAAGGTATCCGTGAAGGAGCCGTGAGTGGCGGGAGGACGGCGGATGCGCGCGTCGTCCGCCCGGTGCCCTGCCGAGTGTCACGGGCGGGGCAGTGGAGAACCCGGGCCTGGTGAGGCGGCGGTCCGGACGGGGGGCCGGCCCCTGTGGGTGACCGGCGGCTCCGGGGGCCGTGGGAAGAGGTGCTGCGGCCTGGCGCCCATCGAAGGTATCGCGGGCACCGGAGCCGATCAACTACCGTCCGTGCGACCGGCGTTCAACTGCAGCGGCGGCGCAGTCGAACGAGACTGCGGAGTCCGGTGGGCGGTCGGGCGGCCGGGCGGTCCGGGGGCCGGGCGGCGGGCGGTCAGGCGGTGCGGAGCTCCAGGGTGCAGCACTTGACGCTTCCGCCGGCCTTCAGCAGCTCCGTCAGGTCCACGCCGATCGGCTCGAAGCCGCGCTCCCGCAACTGGGCCGTCAGCCCCACCGCCGACTGCGGCAGCAGCACGTGCCGCCCGTCGGAGAACGCGTTCAGCCCGAACACCGCCGCGTCCTCGGCGCTCGCCCGGACCGCGTCGGGGAACAGCGCCTCCAGGACCCTCCGGCTGGAATCCGAGAACGCCTCCGGGTAATACATGATCTCGTCGTCCGAAAGCACGCTGAGCGCGGTGTCGAGGTGGTAGTGCCGGGGGTTGACCAGGGTCAGCGAGACCACCGGGAGGCCGAAGAAGTCCTGCGCCTCGGCGTGCGAACGGCGGTCGGTCCGGAATCCCGTACCCGCCAGGATCGTCCGCCCGGCGAGCAGGTAGTCCCCCTCGCCCTCGTTGATGTACTCGGGCCAGTGGACGGAATCGAAACCGTTCTCCTCGAACCAGCGCAGATAGGCCGGCCCCTCGGCGGTGCGCTCCCGGTGCCGGAACCGCGCGCCCAGCACCCGTCCGTCCACCACGGTCGCGCCGTTGGCCGCGAACACCATGTCGGGCAGGCCCTGTTCGGGCGCGATGACCTCGACGGTGTGGCCGAGACCGACGTACAGGTCGCGCAGCTGCTTCCACTGGGCGACCGCCAGGTCCCGGCTGGTGGGCTTCTCCGGGGCCATCCACGGATTGATCGAGTAGTTGACGTCGAAATGGCTCGGCGGGCACATCAGCAGGCGCTTCGGAACCATGGTCCGGACATTCCGTGACGCCCGGGCGGGGACCGTTTCGGTGAGGTCGTCGATCAGCAAGGTGAAATCCCCTCGGGATTCTGTGGAGCCGTCCGGAAGGACGGACAGCGGGAAATGTGACGGTCATTCACGGTAGGGAATTCCGCGGCGGCCCGGCAAGCGTGCCCGGCGGAACACCGGCGGCCCTTCCCGAGGGGGGTACGGGAAGGGCCGCCGGGATCTCCCGCGCCCGGCCGCGGCCGGGCGGCGGTCAGTGGCCCCGGGCGTTCAGCCAGGCCACCACGGCCTCCGCGACCAGGCGCAGGGTGTCCGGTGCGACCAGCGCGGAGTGCGCGGACGGGACGGGCGCCTCGGCGACCTCCCCGGACACGTAGCCCTCCCAGCGCGCGGAGTTGGAGACGCCCTCGGGCTTGCCCTCGGTCGCGACGACCAGCAGCGCGTCACCCTCGAACCGGCCGAGCGCGTGCTCGTCCCGGATGTCCAGGTTGTTCTGGAACAGCCTGGTGAGGATCGCGATCTCCTCGTCCGAGAACCCGCTGAGCACGTGCCCGAACTCGGCCTTGATGATCTCCGCCCAGAGCCCCGGCCCGGCCTGCGCCGCCGCCTCGGCCTCCGCCTCGTCGAGCTCCTCCTCGGGGCCCGGCTCCGGCGGGTAGGCGTCCAGCAGGATCAGCGACCCGACCTCCTCGCCCTCCTCCTGGAGCTGGACGGCGATCTCGTGCGCCGGCACGCCGCCGAAGGAGAAGCCCAGCAGGTGGTACGGACCGGTGGGCTGCACCGCGCGCATCTGCGTGATGTAGTCCGCCGCCATCTCCCGGACCGAGGACGCCAGCGGCGTCACGCCGTCCAGGCCGCGGGCCTGGAGGCCGTACAGCGGGTACTCCTCGGGCAGGTGCCGGGCCAGCGGCAGATAGCACCAGCTCAGGCCGCCGCCGGGGTGCACGCAGAAGATCGGCGGACGCTCACCGCCGGTCCGGATCGGGAACAGCGTACCCAGCGAGTCCTGGACCGACGACAGGCTGAGGGTGTTCATCAGACCGGACACCGTCGGGCTGCCCATCACGTCCCGGACCGCGACCGAGACACCGCGCGAACGCAGCTTCTCCACCAGCGCGACCACCAGCAGCGAGTGGCCGCCCAGGGCGAAGAAGTCGTCGTGCACACCGACCGTGGCCAGGCCGAGCACCTCGGCGAAGGCCTCGCACATCAGCTCCTCCAGCACGCCCACCGACCCCCGGGCCGCACGGTCCGTGCCGGTGGCGTACTCCGGCGCCGGCAGCGCCCGCCGGTCGAGCTTGCCGTTCACGGTCAGCGGCAGCACGTCCAGCAGCATGAACGCGGACGGGACCATGTACGCCGGGAGCCGCTCGGCGGCGTGGGCGCGGACCTCGCCGACGGTCGTGCCGCCGTCGCCGGGGACCAGGTAGGCCACCAGGCGCTTGTCGCCGGGGGTGTCCTCGCGGACCACCACGGCGGCCTGGGCGACCTGCGGGTGGCCGGCGATCACCGTCTCCACCTCGCCGGGCTCCACGCGGAAGCCGCGGATCTTCACCTGGGCGTCCGCGCGTCCGGCGAAGACGAGCTGCCCGTCGGCGGTCCAGCGGGCCCGGTCGCCGGTGCGGTACATCCGCCCGCCGGAGCCGAACGGGTCGGCGACGAAGCGCTCCGCCGTCAGGTCCGGACGGCCCACGTAGCCGCGGGCCAGCTGCGCCCCCGCGAGGTACAGCTCGCCGGCCACGCCCACCGGGACCGGGCGCAGCGCGTCGTCCAGGACGAAGGCGCGGGTGCCGGGGTTGGGCGCGCCCATCGGGATGTCCCCGCCGTCGGGACCGATCGGGCCGGTGGTCACCATGACGGTGGCCTCGGTCGGGCCGTAGGTGTTCACCAGCCGGCGGCCGGGAGCCCACTCCTCGACCTGCCGGGCGCTGATCGGCTCGGCACCGACCAGCAGGTCGGACAGCCCGGTCAGCTCCGCCGGATCCAGCGCGGACAGCAGCGTCGGGACGACGATGGTCGTGGTCACCTCCTGCTCGCGCATCATCCGCATCAGCCGGGCGGGGTCGGTGCGCTGCTCCGAGGTGGCCACCACCAGGGCGGCGCCCGAGGTCAGCGTGACCGCCATGTCCAGCACCGAGGCGTCGAAGCTGAAGGCCGTGAACTGCATCACCCGCCGGCCGGGGCCGGTGGCCGCCACCGGGGTCATCGCCGCGATCAGGCTGGTCAGGCCGTCGTGGGTGAGGGCGACGCCCTTGGGGCGGCCGGTGGAGCCCGAGGTGTAGATGACGTAGGCCAGCTGCTCCGGCAGCACCGGGGCCGGCGCCGGGCGCGGCGCGGCCTCGATCGCGGCCGCCACCGCCGGGTCGTCCAGGTGGACCACCCGCTCGGCGCTCAGACCGGCCACCAGCTCGCGGTGGCCCAGCACCAGGCGCGCACCGCTGTCGGCCAGCACGAACTCCAGCCGCTCCACCGGGTACTCCGGGTCGAGCGGGACGTAGGCCGCGCCGGCCTTCCAGACGCCCAGCACGGCGGCGACCATCTCCGCGCCGCGCGGCAGGCAGAGCCCGACGACCGACTCGGCGCCGACGCCGCTCTCCCCCAACCAACCGGCCAGGCGGTCCGACCACGCGTCCAGCTCCGCGTACGAGAGCTCGGTCCCGTCGCACACCACGGCCACCGCGTCGGGCGTCCGGGCCGCCTGGGCCGCGAACAGCTCGGGCACCGAGAGCTCCGGCACCACGGCGACGGCGCTCTCGCGCACCACCAGGGCGCGCTCGGCCGCGTCCAGCACCTCGACCGCGCCCAGCGGGGTCTGCGGGGCCAGCTCCAGAGCCTCGACCAGCCCCTCCAGGCAGGCCCGCACCATCCGGCAGACCCGCTCCGGGTCGGCCGGCGCCACCGCGTCGACGGAGATCCCGAACCGCACGCCGTCCGAGTCGACGGCGATGTCCAGCGGGAAGTTGGTGTGCTCGCGGCGGAAGACCGTCCTGACTCCCGTCATGGCCGCCGCCGGTGCCGCCGGGCCGTCCTCGGAGGACGGGGACGGGGTCGGGGACGGGGCGGGGGACGCCTGGTTGTGCCGGTAGTTGAAGAGCGAGGTGAACAGCGGGCTGCCACCGGGCACCCCGCTGGCCGCCTGGGCCAGGGTGAGCGGGGCGTGCTCGTGCACCATCAGGTCGGCCAGCTGCTCGCGCAGCCCGGCCAGCGCCTCGCCCACGGTGCCGTCGTCCAGGCGGACCCGGACCGGCAGCGTGTTGATGAACGGGCCGAGGACCCGGTCCGCGCCCGTACCGGCGTTCATCCGGCCGAACAGGATCGTGCCGAAGACGACGTCGTCGCGGCCGGACAGCGCCCCCAGCACCCGCGCCCACACCAGGTGGAACAGCGTGGCGGGGCTGACTCCCTGGGCGCGCGCCGCCTCGGTGACCCGCGCCGAGAGCGCGTCGTCCACCGGCAGGTGCGCCCGCGCCCCCGCCGTGCCGTCGCCGTGCACGTCCATCAGCCCGTACGGGGCGGTGGTCTCGTCGACGTCGCCGAGCAGCTGCGCGAAGTGGCGCTCGTGCTCCTCGCGCGGCACGCCGAGACGGGCCTGGGCGACGAACGCACGGAACGGGAGCGGGTCGGGCAGTTCGCCGGCGCGGCCGGAGAGGAACGCCCGCAGCTCGTCCATCAGGATCTCCAGGGCGGTGTGGTCCTGGACGAGGTGGTGGATGCGCAGCAGCGCCAGCCACCGGTCCGTGCCCGGCTCGGCCGCGACATGGGCGCTCAGCAGCGGCGCCCGGTCCAGCTCCAGCCAGCCGCCGGCCGCGGCCAGCAGCCGGTCCGGGAGGTGGCCCTCCGAGCCGTCCAACTCGACCTCGGTGATCGGCAGTTCGGCCTCATGGAGGACGACCTGAACCGGCTCGCGCAAGCCCTCCCAGAGGATCGCCGTGCGGTAGACGTCGTGCCGGGCCACCACCCAGCGCAGCGCGCCCAGGAATTCGTCCAGCCGGGCCCGGTCGTCGAAGTCCAGGACGGTCGGCAGCACGTAGAAGTCGCCGCTGTCCCGGTCGGCCATCAGGTGGTGGAAGAACAGGCCTTCCTGGAGCGGGGCGAGCGGGTAGACGTCGGCGATGTTCGCCGCACCACCCGGGACGGCGGCCACGACGGTGGCGAGTTCGTCCTCGGTGAGGTCGACCAGCGGCAGCATCGCCGGGGTCAGCGCGGTGGCACCCTCCGGGATGGCGTTCGGGGGCACGACGACCTGCGCCGTTCCCGCGACCGCCGCCAGGCCGGCGGGGGTCGGGGTGGCGAACAGCGCACGCACCGAGATGCCGACGTTGCGGGCACGGAGGCGCTCGACCAGGGAGACGGCGAGCAGGGAGTGGCCGCCGAGGGCGAAGAAGTCGTCGTCCACACCGACCGCCGGGAGTCCGAGGACCTCGGCGAAGGCCTGGCAGATCAGCTCCTCGCGCACGTCCGCCGGAGCCCGGCCGGCGCCGGAGACGTACTCCGGGGCGGGCAGGGCCTTGCGGTCGAGCTTGCCGTTGACGGTCAGCGGCAGCGCCTCCAGGAGGAGGAACGCGGACGGGACCATGTAGGCGGGCAGGCGGTCGGAGACGTGGGCGCGCACGGCGTCCAGGTCCAGGCCGTCACCGGGGACGACGTAGGCCACGAGGCGCTTGTCGCCCGGGGCGTCCTCGCGGACCACCACGGCCGCCTGGGCCACCTGCGGGTGCCCGGCGACGACCGCCTCCACTTCGCCCGGCTCCACGCGGAAACCACGGATCTTCACCTGGGCATCGGCGCGACCCGCGAAAACGAGCTGCCCGCCGGCCGTCCACCGGACGCGGTCGCCGGTGCGGTACAGGCGCTCGCCGGAACCGAACGGGTCGGCGATGAAGCGCTCGGCCGTCAGGACGGCCTGGTTGGCGTAGCCGCGCGCCAATCCGATACCGGCGACGTACAGTTCGCCGGTCACACCGACCGGGACCGGGGCGAGCGTGTCGTCCAGGACATAGGCGCGGGTGTTGTCCAACGGGCGGCCGATCGGCAGCACCTCACCGACGGCGTCGCGAACCTCGTACTGGGTCGCGCACAGCGTCACCTCGGTCGGGCCGTACAGATGCCGGACCACCAGGCCGGAGTTGTGCTCCAGCAGGCGCCGCACGGACGCCGCCGGAACGACGTCACCGCCGGTCAGCACCTCGCGGACACCCTTGAAGCACCCCGGGTCCTGGTCCGCCAGCACCCGCAGCAGACCCGCCGTCACGTGCACGTGGGTCAGCCCGTGTCCGGCGACCGACTCCCGCAGCACGGCGGCGTCGATCGCCACCGGCTCGGCCACCACGACCGTCCCGCCGGACAGCAGCGGCACCCACAGCTCGTACGACGACGCGTCGAACGCGTGCGGGGCGTGGAACAGCACCCGCATGTCCGCCGACGCACCCCAGCACGCGTCCAGCGCCAGCGCGACGAGATCCCGCTGCGTCGTCACGACACCCTTCGGGATGCCGGTCGAGCCGGAGGTGTACATCACGTACGCCGCCCGGTCCAGCAGCCCCACGACCGACGGAACCTTGCCGTGACCAGCCGGCACCGCGTCCGCGAGCACCACCGGGACACCGGCCGGAAGCTCCGACACCCGGTCCCGCGTCGTGACGACGCACACCGGAGCAGCGTCCGCCAGGACCGCTGCCACCCGCGCCGACGGCCACGCCACGTCCACCGGCACGAACGCACCGCCCGCCTTCAGCACCGCCAGCAGCACGACCACCAGCTCCGCCGAGCGCTCCATCACCACGGCAACCGGCGACTCCACACCGACACCGCGCTCCACCAGCACCGACGCCAAACGGTTCGCACGCTCGTCCAACTCACCGTACGAGAGCGACAGTTCACCACTGACCAGCGCCACCGCATCCGGCGACTCCGCCACCCGCGCCGCGAACACCTCCGACACCGACAGCTCCGGCACCGCGACAGCGGTGTCGTTCCACTCACCCACCACCAGCGCACGCTCCGCCGCGTCCAGCACCTCCACCGCAGACAGGCGGGTACCGGGCGCGTCGGCCAGGGTCCGCAGGGCGGACTGCAGGCTCCGCGCGATCCGCTCGGCCGTCGCCGGGTCGAACAGGTCCACCGCCACGGTCAGCGAGCCACGCAGGCCGGCCGGGGCGCCGTCCGGATCGAAGGCCTCGCCGAGGCTCATGTCCAGGTCGAAGTTGGCCGCGCCGACGCCGAGCGGCATCAGCTCGGTCCGCAGACCGCGCAGTTCGGCGGGCGACGAACCGCTGCCGGGCGCCGCCGCCGTGTTCTGCACGGTGAGCATGACCTGGAACAGCGGGTGCCGGGCCAGCGAACGGGCCGGGGAGAGCTCCTCCACCAGCCGGTCGAACGGGACGTCCTGGTGGGCGAAGGCCTCCAGGCTGGTCTCCCGGACGCGGCCGAGCAGGTCGGCCAGCGTCGGGTTCCCGGACAGGTCGGTGCGCAGCACCAGCGTGTTCACGAAGAAGCCGACGAGCTCGTCCAACGCCTGGTCGGTGCGGCCCGCGACCGCCAGGCCGACCGGGATGTCCGTACCCGCGCCCAGCTTGGCCAGCGCGACCGTCAGGGCGGTCTGAACAGCCATGTAGAGGGTGACGCCCTGCGCCTTGGCCACGCGCAGCAGGTCGCCGTGCAGGTCGGCCGGCAGCCGCAGCGGGACGACGTGGCCGCGGTGCGAGGCGACCGCCGGACGTGCGTGGTCGAGCGGCAGCGCCAGCTCCTCCGGCGCCCCCTCCAGGCTCGCCCGCCAGTACTCCACCTGGCGCGCGATCAGGCTCTCGGGGTCGTCCTCCGAGCCCAGCAGCTCGCGCTGCCACAGCGCGTAGTCCGCGTACTGCACCGGCAGCGCGGTCCACTCCGGCGCACGGCCCTCGCACCGGGCCGCGTAGGCGAGGGAAAGGTCCCGGGCCAACGGGCCCATCGACCAACCGTCGGTGGCGATGTGGTGCACCACCAGGACGAGGACGTGCTCCTGCGGCGACACCGCGAACAGCCAGGCACGAATCGGCACCTCGGCGGCGAAGTCGAAGGCATGGCCTGCCGCGCGGGCGACCTCGGCCTCCAACTGCTCGGGCGCCACCTCGGAGACCGTCAGGCCGAAGCCGGACTCGTCCAGGGACAGCACCCGCTGGAACGGGCGGCCGTCGGACATCGGGAAGACGGTGCGCAGCACCTCGTGGCGACCGACCACGTCCCGCAGCGCGGCGTCCAGCGCCTCCCGGTCGAGCTCGCCCGAGAGCCGCAGGGCCACCGGGATGTTGTACGAGGCGCTCGGCCCCTCCAACTGGCCCAGGAACCAGAGGCGCTGCTGCGCGAAGGACAGCGGGACCTGCTCCGGACGAACGCCCTTGGTCAGCTTCGCCCGACCGGGTTCGGCGCGGACCAGCAATGCGGCCAGGCCGGCCGGGGTCGGGGCGTCGAACAGCGCCCGGATGGAAGCCTCCACCCCGAGCACCGACCGCACCCGGCTCACCAGGCGCGTGGCCAGCAGCGAGTGGCCGCCGAGCGCGAAGAAGTCGTCGTCCACGCCGACCAGCGGCAGGCCCAGCACCTCGGCGAAGACCTGGCAGAGCAGTTCCTCCTGCACGGTGCCCGGGGCGCGGCCGGCGCCGGAGACGTACTCCGGGGCGGGCAGGGCCTTGCGGTCCAGCTTGCCGTTGACGGTCAGCGGGAGGGTCTCCAGGGACATGAACGCCGAGGGGACCATGTAGGCGGGCAGGCGGTCGGAGACGTGGGCGCGCACGGCGTCCAGGTCCAGGCCGTCGACAGGGACGAGGTAGGCGACCAGGCGCTTGTCGCCCGGGGTGTCCTCCCGGACCACCACGGCGGCCTGGGCCACCTGCGGGTGCCCGGCGACGACCGCCTCCACCTCGCCCGGCTCCACGCGGAAACCACGGATCTTCACCTGCGCGTCCGCCCGGCCCGCGAAGACGAGTTGCCCGTCGGCCGTCCACCGGACGCGGTCACCCGTGCGGTACAGCCGCTCGCCGGAACCGAACGGGTCAGCGATGAAGCGCTCAGCCGTCAGGACCGGCTGGTGGGCGTAGCCACGCGCCAACCCGATACCGGCGACGTACAGTTCGCCGGTCACACCGACCGGGACCGGGGCGAGCGTGTCGTCGAGGACGTAGGCGCGGGTGTTGTCCAACGGGCGGCCGATCGGCAGCACCTCACCGACGGCGTCGCGAACCTCGTACTGGGTCGCGCACAGCGTCACCTCGGTCGGGCCGTACAGATGCCGGACCACCAGGCCGGAGTTGTGCTCCAGCAGGCGCCGCACGGACGCCGCCGGGACGACGTCACCACCGGTCAGCACCTCGCGGACACCCTTGAAGCACCCCGGGTCCTGATCAGCCAGCACCCGCAGCAGACCCGCCGTCACATGGACGTGCGTCAGCCCGTGCCGGGAGACAAGACCAGCCAGAACCGAGGCGTCGACCGCCACCGGCTCAGCCACCACGACCGTCCCGCCGGACAGCAGCGGCACCCACAGCTCGTACGACGACGCGTCGAAGGCGTGCGGGGCGTGGAACAGCACCCGCATCTCCGCCGACGCACCCCAGCACCCGTCCAGCGCCAGCGCGACGAGATCCCGCTGCGTCGTCACGACACCCTTCGGGATGCCGGTCGAACCGGAGGTGTACATCACGTACGCCGCCCGGTCCAGCAGCCCCACGACCGACGGAACCCTGCTCTCCATGGCCGGCACCGCGTCCGCGAGCACCACCGGCAGACCCGCCGGAACGTCCGACGCCAGATCCCGCGTCGTCACCACGCACACGGGACGGGCGTCCGCGAGCACAGCCTCGACCCGCGCCGACGGCCACGCCACATCCACCGGCACGAACGCACCACCGGCCCGCAGCACCGCCAGCAGTACGACCACCAGCTCCGCCGAACGCTCCATCACCACGGCCACCGGCGACTCCACACCGACACCGCACTCCACCAGCACCGACGCCAGACGGTCAACCCGTTCGTCCAACTCGCGGTACGAGAGCGACAGTTCACCACTGACCAGCGCCACGGCCTCCGGCGTGCGAGCGACCTGCGCCGCGAACACCTCCGACACCGACAACTCCGGCACCGAGGCAGCGGTGTCGTTCCACTCACCCACCACCAGCGCACGCTCCGCCGGGTCCAAGACCTCCACCGCCGACAGGCGGGTACCGGAGTCCTGCTCCATCGCGGTGACCACCGCGTCCAGGCAGGTGTGCACGAGGGTGGTCACCTGGGCCGGGTCGACGGGCGCGACCGCGTCCACCGTGATCGCGAAGCCCGTCCCCTCGACGTCGACCGACGCCACCAGCGGGTAGTTGGTCAGGTCGCGGAAGGAACGCACCTGGATGCCCCGCAGCGCCGGGCTGGTGCTGCGCGGTTCGGAGCGGCCGTACCGGTAGTTGAAGATCGAGGTGAACAGCGGGCTGCCGCCCGGCAGTCCGCTGGCCGCCTGCGCCGCCGCGAGCGGGGCGTGCTCGTGCACCATCAGCTCGGCGAGCTGGCCGCGCATGGACTCCAGCGCCTCGCCCACCGTCCCGTCGGCCAGGCGGGCCCGGACCGGCAGGGTGTTGATGAACAGGCCCGGCACCCGGTCCGCACCGGCGCCGGCGTCCATCCGGCCGAACAGGATGGTGCCGAAGACCACGTCGTCGCGGCCGGAGAGCGTGCCGAGGACCCGCGCCCACACCAGGTGGAACACCGTCGCCGGACTCACCCCGACCGTCCGCGCGACCTTCCGGACGCGCTCGGACAGCTCCTCGGCCACGACCACGCGCTGCTTGGCGACCTGGGTGCCGTCGCTGTGGACGTCGAGCATCCCGTACGGCGCCGTGGTCTCCTCGACGTCGCCGAGCAGGCCGGCGAAGTAGCGCTCGTGCTCCTCGCGGGAGACGCCGAGGCGGGCCTGCGCGACGAACTCGCGGAACGGCAGCGGCTCGGGCAGCTCCGCCGTCCGGTCCGCCAGGTAGGCCTCCACCTCGTCGACCAGCACCTCCAGGGCGGTGTGGTCCTGGATCAGGTGGTGGACGCGCAGCAGCGCCAGCCAGCCGTTCCCGCCCGGCTCGGGTGCGATCCGCAGGTTCATCAGCGGTGCCCGGTCGAGGTCCATCCACGAACCGCCGGCGGCGAGGAACTGGTCGAGGACGTCACCGTCGGCCGAGGCCAGGCGCACCTCCTCGACGGGCAGCTCCACCTCGCGGAGCACGACCTGAACGGGCTCGCGCAGGCCGTCCCAGACGATGGCGGTCCGGTAGACGTCATGGCGGCCGACCACCCAGCGCAGCGCGTCCAGGAAGGCGTCCAGGCGCTCGCGCGACTCGAACTCAAGCAGCGTGGGCGTGACATAGACGTCCGTGCCCTCGCGGTCCGCCATCAGGTGGTGGAAGAACATGCCCTCCTGCAACGGCGCCAGCGGGTACACGTCCGCCACGTTCGCCGCGCCGCCCGGCACCGCCGCCACGACGCGGGCGATCTCCGCCTCGGTCAGCTCGACCAGCGGCAGCAGCTCCGGCGTCAGCTCGCTCACGCCACCGGCCGGGATCGGGTTGGCCGGGACGACCACCTGTCCGGTACCGGCGACACGTGCCAGGGAGGCCGGGGTCGGGTTCTGGAACAGCGCCCGGACCGGCACCGCGAGACCACGCGACCGCAGCCACTCGGCGAGCGACACGACCAGCAGGGAGTGGCCGCCGAGGGCGAAGAAGTCGTCGTCCACACCGACCACCGGCAGGCCCAGGACCTCGGCGAACGCCCGGCAGACCAACTCCTCACGCGCATCCGCCGGAGCCCGGCCCGCACCGGCCTCGTAGCTGGGAGCGGGCAGCGCCTTGCGGTCCAGCTTCCCGTTCACCGTCAACGGCAACGCCTCCAGCACCACGAACGCCGACGGCACCATGTACCCCGGCAACCGCTGCCCCGCCACCGCACGCAACCCGTCCACATCGACATCGGTCCCGCCGTCCGCGACCAGGTACGCCACCAGACGCCGGTCCCCCGGCACGTCCTCCCGCACCACCACCGCCACCTGGGAGACCTGCGTGTGCCCCGCCAGAACGGCCTCGATCTCACCGAGCTCCACCCGGAACCCGCGAATCTTCACCTGATCATCCACACGCCCCGCGAACGCCAGATTCCCCTCCGCATCCCACGAAACCCGGTCCCCCGT
>NZ_JBHVER010000105.1:0-26481 GCF_042802195.1 Kitasatospora sp. NPDC057500
TACCCGATCTACCAGCTCGGTCTGCTGTCCGTGCTGGACTTCGGGCAGGCGCAGGCCTCCGGCGGCGTGCCGACCAGCTTCGTCGGCTTCGGCAACTACCAGAAGATCCTGAGCGACGGGCAGTTCTGGTCGGTGCTGCTGCAGACGATCGGCTTCGCCGCGTTCTGCGTGGTCGCCACCCTGGCCGTCGGCGCCACCCTCGCGGTGCTGCTGACCAGGGTGGGCCGGGTGCCCCGGCTGGTGCTGACCACCGCCGCGATGGCGGCCTGGGCGGCCCCGGCGATGACCGGCTCGACGGTGTGGAGCTTCCTGTTCGACACCAACCTCGGCCTGGTCAACAAGACCCTGGTGGGCATCGGCCTGGACGGCTTCCACGAGTACAACTGGTTCTACGACAAGTGGACGGCGTTCCTCATCGTCGGCGCCGTCGTGGTCTGGCACTCCTTCCCGTTCGTGATGGTGACGCTGTACGCGGGCATCAAGGCGATCCCGACCGAGATCCTGGAGGCGGCGGCGCTGGACGGCGCCGGCACCTGGAGCACCTTCCGCCGGATCACCGCCCCGATGCTCCGGCCGATCCTGACCATCGTGGTGATCCAGTCGGTCATCTGGGACTTCAAGGTCTTCACCCAGATCTACGTGATGACCGAGGGCGGCGGCATCGCCGGTCAGAACCTGGTCCTCAACGTCTACGCCTACCAGAAGGCCTTCGCCTCCTCCCAGTACGGGCTCGGCGCGGCCATCGGTGTGATCATGCTGCTGATCCTGGTGATCCCGACCGTCCTCTACATCCGCTCGCTGCGCAGGACGGGGAACGAACTGTGAACGCCCGTAGCCGCTGGCGCCTGAGCGCCAACACCATCGCGCTCCTGGTGGCCGTCGTCACCGCCTTCCCGATCTTCTGGATGGTGCTCTCGGCCTTCAAGCCGAAGGGCGAGGTGCAGTCGCTCAACCCGCGCCCGTGGACGGCGCACCCGACGCTGGAGAGCTTCCGCCAGGTGCTCAGCGTGGACGGCTTCGGCCGGTACTTCGTCAACAGCCTGGTGATCGCGCTGTCGGTGGTGGTGCTCTCCGCGCTGGTGGTCTTCCTCGCGGCGGTCGCGGTGACCAGGTTCAAGTTCCGCTTCCGCACCACCATCATGGTGATGTTCCTGATCGCCCAGATGATCCCGGTCGAGGCGCTGACCATCCCGCTGTTCTTCATGTTCCGCGACGCGGGCCGGTTCGCGCCGGGCATCGGGCTCAACACCCTGGCCTCGCTGGTGCTGGTGCAGCTGGCCTTCTCGCTGCCCTTCGGCATCTGGATGATGCGCGGCTTCGTCGCCGCCGTGCCGGTGTCGATCGAGGAGGCCGCGCAGATCGACGGCGCCAGCCGGGCCCGCATCCTGTGGACGATCCTGCTGCCGCTGGTCGCCCCCGGGCTGGCCGCGACCAGCGTCTTCTCCTTCATCGCGGCGTGGAACGACTTCGTCTTCGCCAAGACCTTCATCATCAGCGCGACCGAGAACCAGACCCTCCCCTCGGCCCTGCTGGTGTTCTTCAAGCCGGACGAGAACGACTGGGGCGGCATCATGGCGGCCTCCACGCTGATGACCGTACCGGTGCTGATCTTCTTCATCGCGGTGCAGCGCAAGCTGGTCTCCGGGCTGGCGGGCGCGGTCAAGGACTGAGACCCGGACCTTGACGCAAATCCCCGCGACGGAGGGGCTGCGGCGGGTATAGCGTCCGGAACCGTGGAGGTGGGGTCCATGGACCGGAAGCGTGCCGACGGGCAACTCGCGCAGATCGCCGAGACGGTGGGCCTCGCCCGCCGTCTCGGCGCGTGTGTCTGGCTGCGCGGCGGCTGGGCCGTGGACTTCTTCCTCGGCGAGCAGACGCGCGACCACGAGGACGTCGACTGGTTCGTCCCGGTCGCCGCCGCCGCGCTCGCCGACGGACTGCGCGACCTCGGGTTCCGGCCGCTCGCGGGCGGCCCTCCGCAGCAGCAGCTCGACTTCGCCAAGGACGGTCTGGAGTCGAGCTTCGCGCTGGTCGACCCGGCCCCCGACGGCCGGGTGCTGGTGGCCGGCGGCCCCTGGGCGGGGACGGCCTGGCCGGACGGGCTGCTGGACGGGCCGCCGGGACGGCTCGGCGGGCTGGTCTGCCCGATCGTGGCGCCGCGGGCGCAGATCGAGATCAAGCGGATGATGCCGCTCTGGGATCCGCGCCGTCCGCGCCGGGCGAAGGACGCCGAGGACGTCGCCCGGCTGCGGGAGGCGCTCAGGCGGCCGGAGTCCGTTCCGCCGACGGGAGGCCGACCAGGGTGAACTCCGCGCCGCCGTCGTCGCGGACCACCGCCCGCCGCCCGAACGGGGTGGGCTCGGGCCCGGCCAGCACGGTGCCGCCGAGCTCGCGCACCCGCTCGACCGCGAGGTCGGTGTCGGCGGTGCCGAAGTGGACCGACCAGCCGGCCTCGGGGCGCCGGGCGATGCCGCCGGCCGGCTGTCCGCCGATCCGGAACAGGGTGGCGCCGTCACTCCCGCGGCCGTACTCGTAGCCGAAGACCCGCTGGTAGAAGGCCCGGGCGGTGTCCGGGACGGGGGAGTGCTGCTCGCTCCAGCTGAACGCGTCCGGCTCGTCGACCAGGCCCGCGCCCTGCCAGAGCAGGCCCTGCCGCAGGCCGAACACCGCGCCGGCCGGGTCGGCCGCGAGCGCCGCCCAGCCCTGCTCGGGCGGCACCTCGTAGGGCTCGCGCAGCACCCGCCCGCCCGCTTCCCGGACCGCCTCGGCCGTCCGCTCGGCGTCGGCCACGGCCAGGTACGTCGTCCAGGACTGCGCCGCGCCCGCCGGTCGGGCGGTGAGGCCCGCGACCTGGGCGCCGCGCAGCGTGGCGACGGTCCAGCCGGGCAGGTCGACGAACTCCCAGGCGAACAGGCCGCCGTAGAAGCGCCGGGCCCGTCCGGGGTTCAGCGCGCCCAGTTCGACCCAGCAGGGGACGCCCTCGTGGTACCTGCCCGCCTTCGGCATGCCGCGGCCCTCCTCGCTCTGCCCGCTTCCTTCGGTCGTTTCCTCCGGCAGCTTCCCCGGGCCGGCGTCCGCCGGGGGTGCGCGGCCGGCAGGCGTTCGGCGGCTCCGCGCGCCGCCGTCAGGAGACGCCGAGCGGCCGGAACTGGATGCTGATCCGGGGGCCCGTCGGCCGGGCGGTCTTCGGCACCGCGTGCTCCCAGGTGCGCTGGCAGGAGCCGCCCATCACCAGCAGGTCGCCGTGCCCGAGCCGGTGCCGCAGCACCGGGCCGCCGCCGCCCCGGGGGCGCAGCAGGAGCGCCCGGGGCTCGCCGACGGAGAGGATCGCCACCATGGTGTCCTCGCGCGCGCCGCGCCCGATCCGGTCGCCGTGCCAGGCCACGCTGTCCCGGCCGTCCCGGTAGTAGCAGAGTCCCAGGGTGCGGAACGGCTCGCGCAGTTCGCGCGCGTAGTGCCGGCTCAGCGCCGTGCGGGCCTCGCCGAGCACGGGGTGCGGCGGCGGGTCGTCCTCCCGGTAGGAGGCGAGCAGCCGGGGGACGTCCACCGTGCGCTCGTACATCTCGCGCCGTTCGGCCCGCCAGGGCACCTCGGCGGCCAGCTGTTCGAACAGCCGGTCGGCCCCGTGCAGCCAGCCGGGCAGCAGGTCCACCCAGGCGCCGGACCCCAGCACCTCGCGGCGCACGCCCGTGAGCGGCCCGAGGGCGGGCCCGGCCGGCCCGTGGTCGTCGAACAGCGACGGCTGGAGGTGGACGGCGGAGGCGGTGCTCATGGCTCCAGCCTACGCCGAGAATCGAACAGATGTCCGAACGAGGTGTGCTCAGAGCGGGATGACCACCAGCGACCGTTCGAAGAAGGCGGTGACGTAGAGGCGGTCGCCGTCCGGACCGACGGCGACGCCGCGCGGACCGCCCGGCACGGGGACGGTGCGGGTGACGGCACCGCTGTGGATGTTGATCACGGAGACCGTGTCGAACGGGAAGTGGGCCACGTACAGCATCGAGTCGTGCGGCCCGACGGCCAGGCCGTACGGCCCCCGGTCGACCGGGAAGACGTCGAGCGGCTCGGCCGGCGTCGGCCCCTCCACGTCGATGACCTCGGTCGCGTCGTACACCGAGACCGTGTTCGCGAAGTAGTTGCTCGCGTAGAACCGGTTGCCGCCGGGGTCCGCGGCGAGGCCGACCGGGAAGTCGATGCCGGTCAGGGCGCCGTGGCTCTTGGTGAGCAGGTCGGACACCATCACCTGGCCGTCGATGGCGTTGGCGATCAGTAACTGCTCGGGGTGGACGGTGACGGCCAGGCCGTACGGGCGGGCGCCCGTGCCGGTGCTGGTGATCCCGTCGCCGGTGGCGGTGTCGAACACCTTCACCGCGTCGGAGGACTGCTCGGCGACGTACAACCGCTCACCGGGCGGGTCCAGGGCCACCCCGTACGGGCCGACGGCGACCGGGAAGGTCGTCGCGACGGTGTTGGCCGGGGTGTCGACGGCGGTGACCGTCCCGTCGAGGAAGTTGGTGACGTAGACCCGCCGGCCGTCGCTGCTCGCGGCGACGCTGTGCGGGCCCTCGCCCACGGGAATCGTCTCGTAGGGGTGGGAGCCGGTCCGGTCGGGGCCGGCCGTCGGAGTGGTGGAGAGTGACATGGTCCGCTCTTCCCTGTGTCGGGTCCTCCGCGGCCTTCGACCGGGTGCGGCGCCGGGTGCCGCCGCAGGCGGCCGGGGAGCGTCCGGGGGCGTCGGCCACCGGACCGGGGCCCCTGGTCGAGGGGCCCGCGGGTGGTGGCCGCCGCACTTCGATCGTACGCCGACCGTGCGCCCGCCCGAACGGGTGCACGGCCGGCGTCGACGGGGCCTCAGCGGGTTCCCGGCTCCCCCTCGGCGTCCGTGCTGCCGAGCCGGGCGTACACCTCCGGACGGCGCGAGCGCAGCCGCAGGGCCAGGCCGACCCCGGTCAGGAACACCACCGGAACCACTGACACCAGCGGCCAGTTGACCTCGGGGCCGGCCGCCGTGAACAGGTCCAGGCGCCAGACCACCAGCGCGGTCGCACCGCACAGCAGCGCCGTGGAGAGCAGCGGGGCGACCACCGTGCGCAGCCGGCCCGCGCTCGCCGCCGCCGCCCGCTCGCGCCGGAAGAACGCGTACACGGCGAGCCCGGCCAGCGCCTGGAGCAGCAGGATGCCCACCACGCCGGGGGAGTTCACCCAGAGGAAGAACTGGTCGTAAGGGTCCGCGCCGATCAGCGCGGCGACCACCACGGCGCCCGCCGCCAGCAGGCTCTGGGCGATGCCGCCGATCCACGGCGAGCGGTGCCGGGGGTGGATCCGCCCGAGCGCGGCCGGTGCTGCGCCCTCGGTGGCCAGCGCGTGGCCGTAGCGGGTGATGGTGTTGTGGAAGGCGAGCAGCGCGGCCAGCAGGCTGGTGACGATCAGGACGCGCTGGAGGTCCGTCGCCCAGCCGCCGACGTAGTCCGTCATCGCGGTGAAGAACATCCCGGCCGGGTCCTCGGTCGCCGCGGTCACCGCCCCGGCGTCGCCGAACGCCTGCACGATCGTCCAGGTGATGAAGGTGTAGAACAGCCCGAGGAAGGCGATCGCCGCGTACGTGGCCCGGGGCACCGTGCGGTGCGGCGCTCGGGCCTCCTCCCGGTAGATCGCGGTCGCCTCGAAGCCCACGAACGCGGCGAACGACAGGCCGAGCACGCCGCCCATGCCACCGGTGACCACGTTCCCGGGCGCGAACGAGGCGAGCGAGAGGCCGTGCGCCCCGCCCTCGGCCAGGATCGCCACGGCGAGCACCAGCAGGATGCCGGTCTCGGCGATCAGCAGCGCGCCGAGCACCTTGGCGCCGAGGTCTATCGAGCGGTATCCCAGGAACCAGACGGCCGCGACCCCGAACAGCGCCCAGAGCGGCCAGGGCAGGTCAAGGCCGAGGAGGTCGGCGGCGGTCTCCTGGGCGAAGTAGCCGAAGGCACCGAACATGCCGATCTGGATCGCGTTGTACGACAGCACCGCGAGCAGCGCGGCGCCGAGCCCGGCGGGCCGGCCGAGGCCCCGGGTGACGTAGGCGTAGAACGCGCCGGCGTTGCGGACGTGCGCGGTCATGGTGGTGAAGCCGACCGCGAACAGGGCCAGCACCAGGCCGGTGGCCAGGTAGGCGGCCGGGGCGCCGATGCCGCCGAAGGCGATGGCGAAGGGGGCGACGCCGGCCATCACGGTGAGCGGTGCGGCGGCGGCCACGACGAAGAAGACGATGTCGCCGGTGCCGAGGACGCCGCGTTCCAGCCCGGGGGCCGGTTCCGTGGTCGCGGGCGCGGCCGCGGGGGCGGCCGTGTCGGAGGGCAGGTGCATGGGGGAGCTCTCCTGGGGTCGTGCGGTCGAGGGTAGAGGAGGCCGCCCGGGTGGGGGCGCGGGCGGCCCTGGTGCGCGCCCGGGGCGCGCACTGCCTTGCCGGTGGGGGCACTCAGTGCGTGCGGCGGCCGCCCAGCCAGGTGCCCAGCACGGCCACGCCGGCCAGCTCGCCCGCCGGGACGGCGTACGGGTCGGCGGCCAGCTGCACCAGGTCCGCCCGCAGGCCGACCCGCAGCACCCCCCAGGCGTCCTCCTCGAACGCCTGGTGCGCCACGCCCGCCGAGTAGGCGGCGAGCGCCTGGTCGAGACCGATCCGCTCCTGCGGCAGCCAGCCGCCCTCCGGCAGGCCCCCGGGCGTCTGCCGGGTCACGGCGGTGGCCAGCCCGGCCAGCGGCTCGTACCGGGTCACCGGCCAGTCGCTGCCGAAGGAGACCCGCGCGCCGTCGCGCAGCAGGGCGGCGATCTGGTACTGCCGGGCGCCGCGCTCGGGGCCGATCCTGGGCAGCGTCAGCTCGGTCATCAGCGGGTCCGGCTGCGCCCAGAGCGGCTCGAAGTTGGCGATCACACCGAGCTCGGCGAACCGCGGCAGGTCGACCGGGTCGACCAGTTGGACGTGGGCGATCACCGGGCGGCGGGCGCGCGGACCGTTGCGGCGCGCGGCGGCCTCGATCGCGTCCAGGGCGATCCGCACGCCGCGGTCGCCGATGGCGTGGATGTGCGGCTGGAAGCCGAGCGCGTCGACGCCGGTGACGGCGTCGGCCAGTTCCGCGCCGCTCCAGTTGGCGGCGCCGTGCGAGTGGGGGCAGTCGCTGTAGGGCTCCAGCAGCGCCGCGGTGCCGGACTCCAGGACGCCGTCGGCGAAGAACTTGACGGCCCGCGCGGTGACCTGACCGCGCCCGGCGGCCTCGACCCGCTCGCGGTCGGCGGCGAGCCCGGGGAGTCGCTCGCGCCAGGCGTCCGGCTCCAGCAGCAGCGCGAGGTCGGCCCGTACGGCGAGGTCCCGGCCGTCGGCGACGGCGGCGAGCCAGGTGTCGACCTGGTGGGGCTCCACCCAGGCGTCCTGGACCCAGGTCACCCCGGCGGAGGCGAGCGCCCGGGCCGTCGCGTGCAGCGCGTCGACCTGCTCGGCGAGGTCTGGCAGCGGGACGAGGGCGAGCACCGGGTTGAGCGCGCCGAACTCGCGCAGGGTGCCGAGCGGGCTGCCGTCGGCGCGGCGGACGATCTCGCCGTGCGCCGGCTGGGGCGTGTCGGCGGTGTACCCGGCCCGGCGCAGCGCCTCGCTGTTGGCCCAGCCGGTGTGGTGGTCCATGGTGCGCAGCAGCACCGGCCGGTCGGGGACGACCGCGTCGATCAGTGCGGCGTCGAACAGGCCGCCCTCGGCGAGCCAGGGGTCGAAGGCGTCACCGGTGATCCACTCGGCCTCCGGGTGCGCCTCGGCCCAGACCCGGACGGCCTCGACCACCTCGTCCAGGCTGGTGCAGTCCCGGACCGGGACGCCGCGCAGGCCGAGCCCGCCGATCAGCGGGTGGACGTGGCCGTCGCCCCAGGACGGCAGCAGGGCGCCGCCGGCCAGGTCGACGGTCTCGGTCCGCCCGTCGCGCAGCGCGTGCGCCGCCGCGCCGAGGGCGGTGATCCGCCCGGCGGTGACGGCGAGGGCGTCGGTGACGGGGTGGGCCGGGTCGCCGGTGTGGATCCGGCCGCCGGTGAAGATCGTGTCGGCGCGCATGCGGGTGCGTCCTCTCCCGGTGCGGTCTGGTGTGACCTGGTTAACTGAATGGGATTCGGTAACCGTAGGCGCGGCCCGGCGGGGCGCGGAAGGGTTTTATTGAAAGTCGTTCGATTACGTTTTCATCACGATGATCTTGCGCGATGATCGTAGGGCCGCGTCGCGCCGCGCCGCCGGTGACATCGCGAAACGTCGAGAAGGACGGGAACCCCCATGGCCAGGCCGCGCACACCCCTGCTGGACCGGCAGCGCATCGTGCAGACCGCTCTGCGGCTGGTCGACGAGGCCGGCGACCTGACCATCCCCGCCCTCGCCGGCGCGCTCAAGGTCAGCCCCTCGGCGCTCTACCACCACGTCACCGGGCGTGCCGAGATCGTCGCCCTGATGCGCGCCGAGCTCGTCCGGGTGATCGGCGAGCGCTCGCTCTGGGACCGGCCGTGGGACGAGGCGCTGCGCGGCTGGGCCCGCGCCTACCGCGAGGCCTTCGCCGAGCACCCCGGCATCATCCGGCTGCTGGCCACCGCGCCGCTCGCCGAACCGTTCATGCACGAGCTGTACGAGCGGGCCGTCGCCACCCTGGAGGCGGCGGGCTTCGCGCGGGGGGACGTGATGGGCGTGATCACCGCTCTGGAGAGCTTCATCCTCGGCTCGGCACTGGACCTCGTCGCGCCCGCCGTCATGGTCGACGCCGTCGACCGGGCCGCCACCCCGCGGCTGGCCGATGCGCTGGCCGCCGTCCCGGCCGGGCGGCACCGGGCCGACCAGGCCTTCGAGACCGGGCTCACGGCGCTGATCGCCGGCTACCGCGCGCTGCTGGCCGCCGGCGGCGGGCCGGGGGCCGAGGATCGGGAGCGGATTTCTGACCAGGCGTGATGGCCTGCTAGTGTTCATCTCGTCGAAAGGGAACGGTCTTCGCGGAGCGGGGATCGGGACCGGTTCGACCAGGCGTCAGCGGTGCTACCAGAGCACGTCCTACTTTCAGTAGGGAGAGTCCGTGCAACCCGGGCCTGGCGCTCCACCGGAAGCGGCCGTTCCCCTGCGGGGGGCGGCCGCTTCGTCGTTTCCCGGCAGTTGTCGTTGCTGTTGCTGCCGTTGCCGCTGGGGGAGCTGGGGTCGCCGGGGTCGCTGAACCGTCGGTTCTACCGCATGCGCGGTCCGACGTCCGTCGAGTCGGCCGACAACCGGCCAAGGTGGCGCCCCAGGTGGATCGTTCGTTCGTGCGGCGCACGGGTGTGCGGTCAGCGGTGATGGTGCCGGCGGCGGACTGACGATCCGTCAAAGGATGGCTGAAAACGCATTATTGTTGTGTGAATATGCCATCGGAATGTTCCTTGCATGGATTCCATCAGTAGCCTTCCGTGTCGACCCCGCCACGGCTCGTGGCGGTCCGGCCGGTGCCCGGCGGTCGTGTCCCGCCGCGCCGTTTCCTCCCCGAACCCTCCGAAGGAGCCCGAGTGCCGGGTATCGACGAGTGCCTGTCCCGGGCGATGGCGATCGCCGGGGCCCGTGCCGCCAGTCTGATCGACTGGAGCAGCGGGCTCGCCCTGGGCAGCGTCGGAGTCAGTCCGACCGGCGACCACGACACCACGGCCGCGGAGGCAACGGACCTGGTACGGGCGGCCGTTGAGGGCGAGACCTTCACCGCTGCGGAGGACCGCCCGGTACCGCTGCAGGACATCATCCTGACCGCCGGGCGCAGTTACCACCTGCTTTGCTTCATCGATACCGTCTTCGACAGCCGGCTCGTCCTGCACCTGTGGCTCGACCGCGCTGAGGGCAACCTCGCCGTCGCCCGGTTCCGTCTCCAGGCGATCGCCGAGGAACTGGTGCTCGGATGACGAACCACGACGCGAACCCCGTACCGGACGGCCGCGGTGCGGAGGCGGCGCGCACCGCCGTCGGGTTCCGGCCATCGGACGGGCCCGGCTGGACCCCGGGCGCGGCCGTCGAACGGCTCGCCGGTGAACGCGCCACCGGCGCCCTGCGCGGCCCGGCCGGGACCGTCTACCTCGTCGACGGTCTGGTCGCCCACGCCGAGTCCGACCGGGCCCCCGACCTCGCCACCCTGCTCACCGCCTGCGGCCGGCTCACCCCCGAGACCTGGCGGGAGGCCGTGCACCGGTTCGGCCCGCACGCCCGGGTCGGCCAGGCGCTGGTCGAACAGGGCCGGCTGACCCGGGGCGAGCTCGAACTCTGCCACCTCGGTGCCCTCTACGACGCCGCCTGCTTCCTCCTCGACGCGCCCGACAACGCCCCTGCCGCTCCGCCGTGTTGGACCTTCGCGCCCGGGGTGCGGCACTGGCTCGGCCCGGTGGCCGCGGTCGGCGCCCACCGGCTGCGCCGGGAGGCCGAACGCCGGCAGCACCTGCTGGACCGGATCTGGCCCTCGGCGCAGTTCGACACCGCGCCGCTCTGCCGGTCCGCCGCCCCGCCGGCCGTCACCGCTCCCGGCCGGCACGCCCGCCGGCTCCGCCCGCCGACCCGGCGCCAGTGCGAGCTGCTCGACCACGCGGACGGCCGGAGAACCCCGGCGGAGCTGGCCCGGCTGCTCGGCCGCTCCGCGTTCGCGACCACGGCGGACGTCCGACGGCTCGCCGCCGCCGGCCTGCTGGCCGGTGCCGTTTCCGACGCCGGTTCCGGTGCCGGTTCCGACGCCGGGGGCGGGGCGGGGGCGCCGGGGACGGACCGGGTGCCGGCGCCGCGCGCCCCCGGCGGGCTGCACCGCCGGGTGCCCGGTGCGGCGCTCGCCGCCCTCACCGGCGGACGGCGCGGGCCGGATCCCGGCACCGCCCCGCCCACCCACACCGATCCGGACACCGCGCTGCTGATCCGGGTCCGAACCCTTCTGGAGGCCCGACTTTGAACCACGCTCCGCCCGCGACCCCGCCCTCACGGCCATGAGGCGGGCGCTCAAGCAGCGTGTCGGAAGGAGACAACTGATCGCCTTGGAGACCGAGCTGCTGGCCGAACTCCGCGCCATCAAGCACCGGATGCCGCACCTCGCGGGCGGTCTGGTGGCCAGTGTCGACGGCCTGCTGGTCGCCCACGACACCCACGGGACCGAGCCCTCCGGCCTGGCGGCGATGACCGCCGCCTCGCTCAGCCTGGCGCAACGGCTCGCTGACAGCACCGGCCAGGGCGAGTTCCGGGAGTCGCTGGTCCGCGGCGAGCACGGCTACGTCGCCACCTACGCGGCCGGCGGCAGCTGCGTGCTCACCCTGCTCGCCCACCCGGACGCCAACGTCGGCCGCCTGCACCTGGAGGCCCGCCGCTCCGCCCGGCGCATCGCCGCACTGCTGAACGACGCGCTGCTGCCCAAGGACGCCCGGGAGCTCTGACGCGCCCGCCCGGCGCACCCCGCGTTTCCGCTACCGCTCATCACCATCCATCACCACCCATCACCAACCCACCCAGGAACGGGAGACACCGAGATGACCGACGCCGCAGGCGCGCTCAAGCAGGCCATGACCGTGATCGAGGGCGCCATCGGCGCGGCCCTGGTCGACTACAACAGCGGCATGGCGCTCGCCACCCTCGACGGCCCCGGCGGCCTCGACCTCAACGTGGCCGCCGCCGGGAACACCGACGTCGTGCGGGCCAAGATGCGCACCATGGACATGCTGGGCCTCAGCGACGGGATCGAGGACATCCTGATCACCCTCAGCAGCCAGTACCACCTGATACGCCCGCTCACCAGCCGCAGCGGCAAGGGCCTGTTCCTCTACCTGGCGCTGGACAAGGGCCGGGCCAACCTGGCGATGGCCCGCCACCAGCTCACCAGGATCGAGGCCGACCTGGAGGTCTGACGGCTCCGGTCGCGTCCGGTTCCCCGGACCGGTCGACCACGCCGCCGGGGAGCCCCGCGCAGAGCGTGCCGTCCGGCGTGACCACGCGCCACGGCGCCAGCAGCGCGTGCGGCGGGACGGACAGCGTCCCGCCGCCCTCGCCGGTGAAGACCAGCTCCAGGCCCCCGGCCGGGGTGACCCTGGCGGAGCCGACCGTCCGCCCGACCAGACCGAGCAGTGGTCTGGTGGGACGGAGGGTCAGCGCGGGGAAGAAGACCGCGACGCCCGTCGCTCCGGTGAAGCGGAACTCCTGCGTCACCTGGACGGTCACCGGCCCGTCGAGCACCAGGTCGAGCCGGTCGCCGCCGACGACCGCGGTCACCCGGCGGCCGGTCAGGGCGGCGTCCGGGCCGTCCGCGGTGTGCGTCGTGTGCTGCGTGTTCTGCATGCGGACAGTGTGGACCGGCGGGACGCCGTCTGTCCCACCGCCCGGCCCGGGCCCGTTCAGTCGGCAGGCTGCCCGGCGACCAGCTCGGCCGGGCCGCCCGGCCGGTCCCGCGCCGCCAGCGCGGCCGCCGTCCGGGCCCACGAGGCGGGCGTCAGCAGCGTCCGCGCCTCCGCCGGGTCGCAGAACCGCCACTCGGCCAGCTCCTCCTCGGGCAGCACGATCGACGGGAACCGCGCGCCCGCCACCGTGCCGCCGTCGAACAGGTACACCAGCACGGCGTTCTCCCGGGGCGCCGCCGGGTCCGCCGCCCGGCCGGGCAGCCAGTCCAGCGCCAGCAGCCGCCCCGGTTCGCAGGACCAGCCCAGCTCCTCGCGGACCTCCCGGCGGGCCGCAGCCCGGGGGAACTCCCGGTCCGCCTCGATGCCGCCGCCCGGCAGCGTCCAGTACGGCACGTCACCGCCCGGCAGGTCCCACGGCCGCAGCCGCACCAGCAGGACGCGGCCCGCCCGGTCCGTGAACACCACGCGGGCCTTGGCCCGGATCCGCGGGCGGCCGGCGATGTAGGATTCCCGGTCCAGCAGCGGCGGGGCGGGCGCCGCCCCCTCCGGCCAGTGCGCGGACAACTCGGCGAGGCCCGCCGCGCCCGTGTACGCGGGGGCCGGGCCGGGCGTCAGGTGGTCGAGCGAGTGCCCGACCGGCAGGCCGTCCTCCAGTTCCAGCGGCGCGGCCGCGCGGGGCGCCCGCAGGCAGGCCGTCACCCGCCGGGAGAGCCGCGGCGGCAGCGCGCGGCCCGCCTGCTCCGGCGTCAGCCACGCCCAGCCGCCCACCTCGGCACGGTCCGGCGTGAACGCCGCCGCCTGTGCGGGCGTCAGCGGCTCGGCCCAGTACAGGTGGGCGGCGATCGGCGGGCGGTGGTGGTCCACCGTCCAGTCCAGACAGGCGAGCGCGCCGAGCCGGGGCGTGAACCCCAACTCCTCCTCGATCTCCCGCACCGCCGTCCGTCGCGGCGACCCGTCCTGCGGATCCCAGCCCCCGCCCGGCACCGCCACCGGATGCTTACGGTCGTACGGCAACCGCACCACCAGCACCCGCCCCCGCCCGTCCGGAAACAGCACCCCGGCCGCCGCCAACAACTCCCGCTCCGCCCCCACCCGAACTCCCTCCGCCTGTTTGTCACCCCCGAAGACACTCCACCCCACCCCACCGGTTCCCCACCACGCCGGAGGCCCACACCCGCCACACCCACACCGCGGGCCCGGCTGCCCGCGCCACTGTGGAGTGGGAAGTCGGTGTGGCCGACTTCCCACTCCGGCGGCCTCAATCAGTTCACTGCCCCGCCCGCTCGGCCGGTGCTCCGGGTGCCTTGACCGCGCTGCTGCACCCCATGGCCGCCCCGATCACCGGCGGTCGCCTGGTCGACCCCACCAGCCTGCCGCCGCTTCGCTCCCTGAGGCCCTCAGACCGGCCCGGCCGCCGCACTTGCACTTCAGTAGGCCCGATTCCGTCGGGCCCGGGCGCCTTGACCGTCCTGCGAGTCCCCGGCTGCCCTGGCCAGTGTGGAGTGGGAAGTCGATGTGGCCGACTTTCCACTCCGGCGGATCGTTTCTGCGCGGGTCGGCGCTCTGGCGGCCCCGATCACCTTGTTGCCCCGCCCGTTTGACCGGTGCTCCGGGCGCCTTGACCGCCCTGCGAGTCCCCGGCTGCCCTGGCCAGTGTGGAGTGGGAAGTCGATGTGGCCGACTTCCCACTCCGGCGGATCGTTTCTTCATGGGTCGGCGCTCTGGCGGCCCCACCGCCTCGATGGCCCGGCTGCTCTATTGGTGCTCCAGGCGGCTTGATTGCCCCGCGAGTCCCAGGCTGTCCTGGTTACGTGGTCGGGTCCGACGTTCTGTCTTGGCGGTTGCCTCGGTGGTTGGGCGGATTGGAAAGTCGGCGTGGCCGACTTTCTGTTCCTGTGGCCGGTCTCGGGGGTGGGGTGGAGGGGAGTGGGAAGTCGATGTGGCCGACTTCCCACTCTGGCGGATCGTTTCTGCGGCGGTCAGGCGGGTTGGGGTGGGAGGGCGGCGAGGGCGGTGGTGGTGGCGTGGGTCATTCGGCGGTCGTGGTGGGCGGTGGTGCCGCGGAGGCGGGCGTAGCCCTCCAGGGCGGCGAGGGCGACCAGGCCCGGGAGGAGGTCGGTGCTGCGGTCGGCGACCCAGCGGGTGCCCTTGGTGGCCATCCACCAGACGTCGGCCAGGGTGCCGGGCGGTGGTTCGACGGGTTGGAAGGCGGGGGCCGGTCCGAGGGGGCGACCGGTGGCGGTGAGCAGGTCGTGGAAGCCGCGGGCGATCAGGTGGTGGCCCTCGGCGCTCGGGTGGAGGCGGTCGACGCTGAGCAGCCGGCGCTGCGCCGTCCACGGCAGCTCGGCGATGTGCAGGTGGACGGCGCGGTGACGGGCGGAGAGCGCGTGCACCACGGTGTTCACCGCCCGCATCCGCCGGGCCAGTGGGCGGGCGAGCGGGCGCGGCAGGCGCAGCAGGGCGCCCGGGTCGGGCAGGCAGGCGGTCAGCACCACCGCGCCGCTGTCGGTGAGCCGGCCGAGGACGGTGTCCAGGGCCAGGGTGGTGCGGCCGACGTCGAAGCCGGACCGCAGGGTGTCGTTGCCGCCGGCCACCACGGCGGCGAACCGCGGCCGCAGGGCCAGCGCCGCCGGGAGCTGCTCGGTCGTGAGGTCGGTGGTGAGCGCACCGCTGCGCGCGAGGTTGGTGAAGTCGACCCCGGCCTGCGGCGGGGCCAGGGACCGGGCGAGCAGGGCCGCCCAGCCGCGCCAGCCGTCGGCGATCGGGTCGCCGATGCCCTCGGTGAGCGAGTCGCCGAGGGCCACGAACCGGACCGGCTCGCCGGTCCGCCGCCCGCCCCCGCGGGTCGCGCCGTGCGCGGCACCCGGTACGGTGCCGCCTCCTCCGTCCACTGTCGTGATGGTGTTCATCGGACCTCCCACCCGTTCCGTGTTCTTCCGTCCTGCCGTTCAGCGGGCGGTGACGGGCGCCGCGCCGTGGGCGGCGAGGAAGGCCGTCACCGCCGCGGGCCAGCCGTACCGTTCGGCCTGGGCGCGCGCGGCGGCGCGCCGGTCGGGTTCGGGGCGCGTGAGGAGTTCGCGCACCGCCTCCGCGAATCCCGCGCCGGTCGGTTCGGCGGCCATCCCGGCCGCGCCGACCAGCTCCGGCAGCGCGGAGCCGCGGTTGACGGCGACCGGTGTGCCACAGGCGAGCGCCTCCAGTGCGGCCAGCCCGAAGGTCTCCACCGGCCCCGGCGCCAGCACTGCGTCCGCGCAGCCGAGCAGCCGGGCGACGGCCGCCCGCCCGGCCAGGTGGCCGAGGAAGTGGACGGGCAGCCGCTCCCGGGTGGCCCGGGCGGCCAGCCGGGACCGCAGCGGTCCGGCGCCGGCCACCGCGAGCACCCCCTCGACCCCGGCGGAGCGCAGCGCGGCCAGCGCGTCCAGGGCGAGCGCGGGGCGCTTCTCGGTGGAGAGCCGGGAGCAGAGCACCAGCAGCACCTGCCCGGGCGCCGCGTACCGGGACCGCTCCGCCGCCCGGTCGGCGGCGGTGGGCGGGTGCAGGGCGGCGAGGTCCACGCCGAGCGGCGCGCGCGCGAGGTTCCGCACGCCCAGGCGGCGGAACTCGGCGGCGGCCCAGTCGGTCGTGCAGATGACCGTGTCGTACGACCGGGCGGTCCGGCCGTTGAGCCGGTTCGCGGCCGCGTCGGCGGCCGGGCCCGGCACGCCCCAGGTCCGCAGCACGCCGACGGCGCTCTCGTGCGACACCATCGCCGAGCGCACCCCGTGCCGCCGGGCCCAGGCCCCGGTCCAGCGCAGCGTGGTCCGGTCGGAGACCTCCAGCCGGTCGGGGGCGAGCCGTTCGAGTTCGGCGGCCACCGCCCGGCGGTCGGTGAGCAGCCGGTACCCGCCGCTGCCGGGGACCACCGGGCCGGGCAGCGTGACGACCAGCCCCTGCTCCTCCTCCTCGGCGGTGCGCCGCTCCCCGGGCACGACCAGCACCGGGGTGTGCCCGGCGGCCCGGTAGCCCGCGCCGAGGTGGCGCAGCGCGGTGCGCAGTCCGCCGGAGACGGGGGTGACGAAGTTGGCCACCCGGACGATCCGCAGCGCTCCGCCGGTCATGCGGACAGTTCCTCCGACAGCGGGGCGGACGGCTGGACGGGGGGCTCGGCCGAAGCCGCAGGAGCTCCGGAAGCGCCGGCGGCGGCCTCGGTGGAGGCCCCGGCGGCGGCCGGAGCGGCCGACACCCCGCGGTGCTCCGCGAGCACCTCGGCGTAGTGCCGCAGCAGCAGGTCCCCGACGGCCTCCCAGGTGCGGGCCGTCACCTCCGCCCGCCCGGCGCGCCCGTAGGCGGCCCGCAGCTCCGCGTCCCCGGCGAGGGCGCTCACCGCCCGGGCGACCGCCGCGCCGTCCCGGGGCGGGACGAGCAGGCCGGTGCGGTGGTGCGCGACCAGGTCCAGCGGGCCGCCGGCGGCCGGGCCGACCACCGCGACACCGCTGGCCATCGCCTCCTGGATGGTCTGGCAGAACGTCTCCAGCGGCCCGGTGTGCACGAAGACGTCCAGGGTGGCGAAACATCGGGCCAGCTCCTCGCCGGTGCGCCGGCCGAGGAAGACGGCGCCGGGCATGGCGGCCTTCAGCCCGGGCGCGGACGGCCCGTCACCGATGACCACCACCCGCACCCCGGGCAGCGTCGAGGTCTCGGTGAGCAGGTCGACCCGCTTCTCCGGCGCGAGCCGCCCGACGTACCCGACCAGCACCTCGCCCCCGGGGGCGAGCGCCCGGTGCAGCGCCTCGTCGCGGTGGCGCGGGTCGAAGCGGACCGAGTCCACGCCGCGCGGCCACAGCTGGACCCGGGCGACCCCGTGCGCGGTGAGGTCCTGGGCGGCGGGGGTGGACGGCGCGAGCGTCCGGGCGGCGAGGCCGTGGACGGCGCGGATCCGGTGCCAGGCGGCGGCTTCGCCGAGCCCGCGCCCGGCGCGGTAGGCGTGCGCGTAGCCGGCGAGGTCGGTCTGGTAGACGGCGACGACGGGTACGCCGAGCCGGGCGGCGACCTGCGCCCCGCGCGCGCCGAGCACGAAGGGGCTGGCCAGGTGGACGAGGTCGGGACGGTGCCCCTGGATCGCGGCGGCCAGCCGCCGGCTGGGCAGCGCGATCCGGACCTGCGGGTAGCCGGGCAGCGGGACGGAGGGGACGTGCACCACCGGCAGGCCGTCCGGTACGCCGCCGGCGCCGAAGGCGTGCGTGGGACTCTGCGCGCCGCGCGCGGGCGCCGGGGTGACGACGAGCGGCTGGTGCCCCCGGCGGAGCAGGTGCTCGGCGGTCCGCAGCACGCTGTGGGCGACGCCGTTGACCTCGGGGGGAAAGGACTCGGTGACGATGACGACACGCATGCCTGTGTTCTGTCCGCGTCCGGCGTGCACGCGGCCAAAGGGATCTGTCGTACAAACGAACGCGGGTCGGCGAATTGTCCCGCCGACCCGCGTTCCGCCCGCTCCCGCCCGCTCCTGGGCGGCCCCGGGCGCTACCGAAGCCCTCAGGCCGGCCCGGCGACCCCCTCCTTCAGCTCCGCGTAGGGAGCGAGCTTGCGGATCGACTCGATGCTCTTGAGGCAGTCGTCCCGGCTCTCCTCGGGGTCGCCCGTCACCACGATCGATCCGTTGCTCGCCTTGAGCCGGAACCGGTGCATGCCGCTCTCATCGGTGTACAGCTCGAACTTTCCCGCCATGGCAGTTGACACCTCTCGTTCAGGAAGCCCCCTCGCACCGCAACGTAGGAGCAATCGACGCGCCCCGCCCCCCGGGCCCACCCATCCGAGTCACCCCGGCCGGGCGCCGAGCGGCCGGGCGCTGTCGGTGGTGCCGACTAGGGTGGGAGGCCCGTTCTGTTCCCGCTTCCGCCGCGAGAGGTGCCGCCCGCCCATGTACGCCCTGCACGCGCTCTGGCGCGCCGACGGCCGGCTCGCCGTCTGGGCGGAGGACGCGGCGGCCCACCGGGGGGAGGCGCCCGCCCGTGGGGAGCGGGGCGGGACGGCACACCCGTTCGCCTGCCCGGCGGGCGAGGTGGCGCGGCTGCTGGGGACGGTCGGCCCGGGCCTGGGCTGGCTGGCCGAGCAGGCCGCCGAGCGGTGGGCCGGGCTGCTGCTGCCGACCCTCGGCGGCCGGCCGGTGCCGAGCCCGGACCTTCCGGTGGGCGCCGTGAAGCGCGGCGTGGCGCTCCGCCCGTGGCGGGTGCCCGCGCTGCTCTTCGACCGTGCGCAGGCCGCCCAACTGCTCGGCGCCCTGCACGACCCGCACTGGCCGGGCGCGAGCGTCCAGCTGCCCGACGGCACTCCGGCCGAGCTGGCCTACGGCGCCTCGGTGCGCTGGCTGGCCGCCGTGCACGACCTCGCCTGGCGGCTGGTCGGGCGTGGGCGGCTGCTGCCGGTGCTGGTCGAGGAGGCCGACCGGTGGCACGCCCGCTGGCGGCCGGCCCCGGACGCCCCGGCCCGCCGGGAGGAGGCCGCGCTGGTCGCCGGCTGCCCGCCGGTCTGCCGCGCCGAGCACCCCGCCGACGCGCCGTCCGCCGCCGGCCTGGTCGCCGCCCTGCTCGACGCCCTCGTCGACCAGGAGGCCCGGGCCGCCCTCGCAGACCTCGACCCGCCCGCCGACCCGTTCCTCGCCGCCCTGTACGGACCCGACGGCCGGCTCGCCGAGGCCCCGCCCGCCGGGCTGCCCGACCGGCTGGCCGCCTGGCAGGCCGCCCGCCCGCCCGACGCGCCGCTGCGCCTGGACTTCCGCCTGACCGAACCGCTCGGCCCCGACCCGGACGACCGCGACGGCGGGGTGCGCGCCGACACCTGGCGGCTCGACCTGCTGGTCCGCCCCGCCGCCCGCCCCTCCCTGGTGGTCCCCGCCGCCGCCCTGCGGCCGGGCGCCGCCGCCGACCCCGCCCACCAGGCGCTGGTCCGCGCCGTCCCCGCCACGGCGGGCGACCCGGCCGAGGCCTACCTGGCCGAACTGGCCCGCGCCGTCCGGGTGGACCCGGGGCTGCGCGGGCAGCTCCCCGGCAGCTTCCCCGCCGAGGCCCGGCTCGACCGGGCCGGCGCCCTGCGCTTCCTGCGCGAGGGCGCGCCCGCGCTGGCCCGCGCCGGGTTCGGCGTCCTGCTGCCCGCCTGGTGGCAGCGCCGCCCCCGGCTCGGCCTGGTCCTGACGGCGGGCACCCCGGCCGGCGACCCGTCCGCCGTGGCCCGAACCGCGCAGGTCGACCGGGACGCCGTGCTGGCCTTCGAGTGGCGCCTCGCCCTCGGCGAGGACACCCTCACCGAGCGGGAGCTCGCCGACCTCGCCGCCGCCCAGCAGGGGCTGGTCCGGTTGCGCGGCCGCTGGGTCGAGGTCGACCAGGCCCAACTCGCCGCCGCCGTGAGGTTCCTGTCCGAGCACGGCAGCGGCACCGTGGAACCGGTCGAGCTGCTGCGGCTGGCCGTGGCGGACGGTGCCGTGGTCGACGGGCTGCCGGTCACCGCCGTGCACGCCACCGGCCCGATCGGCGACCTGCTGGCCGGCCGGCCCGGCCCCGCCGACCGCGTCCCGCGGCTTCCCGACGGCTTCACCGGCACCCTCCGCCCGTACCAGCGGCGGGGGCTGGCCTGGCTGGACGCGCTCGGACGGCTGGGCCTCGGCGCCGTCCTGGCCGACGACATGGGACTCGGCAAGACGGTGCAGACCCTCGCCCTGCTCGCCCTGGAACACGAGCGCGGTGCGCGCGGCCCGGTGCTGCTGGTCTGCCCGATGTCGATGGTCGGCACCTGGCAGCGCGAGGCCGCCCGGTTCGCGCCCGGCCTGCGGGTGCACGTCCACCACGGCCCGGACCGTGCCGCGCCCGACGAGAGCGCGGACCTGGTCGTCACCACCTACGGTCTGGTCCAGCGGGACGCGGCCGAACTGCGCCGCGTCCACTGGCGGCGGATCGTCGCCGACGAGGCCCAGCACATCAAGAACCGCTCGGCCCGGCAGTCCCGCGCCCTGCGCTCACTGCGCTCGGGCCCCCGGATCGCGCTCACCGGCACCCCGGTGGAGAACCGGCTGGCCGATCTGCACGCCGTCCTGGACTTCGCCAACCCGGGGCTGTTCGGCAGTCCGGAGGCGTTCCGGGAGCGGTTCGCGATCCCGGTCGAGCAGACCGGCAGCGTGGACGCGGCGGCCCGGCTGCGCCGGGTCACCGGCCCGTTCCTGCTGCGCCGCCGCAAGAGCGACCCGCACATCGTCCAGGACCTACCCGCCAAGCAGGAGTTCACCGTCTCGTGCGCGCTGACGGCGGAGCAGGCCGGGCTCTACCGGGCGGTGGTGGCCGACCTGCTGGAGCGCCTCGGCGGGCTGCGCGGCGTCGAACGCAAGGGCGCGGTGCTGGCGGCGATCGGCCGGCTCAAGCAGGTCTGCAACCATCCGGCCCAACTCCTGCACGACGGTGCGGCGGTGGCGGGGCGCTCGGGCAAGGTGGAGCGGCTGGTCGAGCTGCTGACGGAGGCGCTGGCCGAGGGCGACCGGGTGCTGGTCTTCACCCAGTACGCGGAGTTCGGCACCATGCTCCGGCCCTACCTGTGGCGGAAGCTGGGCGAGGAGGTGCTCTACCTGCACGGCGGCGTTGCGCGCGGGCAGCGGGAGGAGATGGTCGGGCGGTTCCAGTCCCCGGACGGGCCGCGGGTGTTCCTGCTGTCGCTGAAGGCGGGCGGCACCGGGCTCAACCTGACCGCCGCCAACCAGGTGGTGCACCTGGACCGTTGGTGGAACCCGGCGGTCGAGGACCAGGCCACCGACCGCGCGCACCGGATCGGCCAGCGCCGAGCCGTGCAGGTCCGCCGGCTGGTCTGCGCCGGCACCGTCGAGGAGCGGATCGGCGAACTCCTCGCCGCCAAGCGCACCCTGGCCGAGGCGGCGGTCGGCGACGACGAGCAGTGGCTGTCCGAACTGCCCGCCGAGCGGCTGCGCGAACTGCTGACCCTGTCCGCCGACGCGATCGGGGAGTGACCCGTGCCCGCCTCCTCCGACGACCACCCGCTCGCCGGGACGCTCGACGCCTTCTGGCGGGCGAAGGTGCCCGACCCCGTCGAGGGCGAGGGCGACGCACCCACCGCCCTCGACGAGTTGGGACCGTCCGGCCTCACCCTGCACGGCCGCCCGCTGGACGCCGCGCTCGCCGCCGCCTACCGGCGGTTCACCGGCACCGGCTGACCCCCCCGGGGCGCCGGCTCAGCCGGCCGTCACCGGGTAGTGGTCGGACAGGTCGTCGTAGGTGTAGCTGGTGCCCCAACTGCTCACCGTCCAGGGCGTGCTGTGGAAGCGCACCACCGTGTTGGCGTAGTTCGCCGGGCGCGCGTGGTCGGCCCGGTAGAGGACGTAGTCGAGGTCCTCCTTGGGCTCGCCCGGGTAGCGGTAGGCGGCGATCGAGTTGTCGGCGGTGTCGAAGGAGTTCGCCCAGCCGCCACGGGAGGTGGCCGGCGCGACGCCCGCGTTGGCCAGCAGTGCGGGGTACTCGCTGCCGTGCGCGTCGATGTTGAGGTCCCCGGCGAGCAGGACCGGCTCGGCGGCGGGGATGTTCTTGGCGTCCACGAACGCCTTCATCGCCTTGAGCTGGGCGGCCCGGACCGCCGCCGGCTGCCCGGCGGAGCAGCCGGAGTCGGTGGACTGCAGATGGGTGCCGATCACGTGCGTGCGCAGGCCGTTGACGTTCAGCACGGCGTAGACGAAGCCCTTGTTCGACCACCAGTCGGACCCGCAGGCGTCCTTGAAGACGTACTGCTCCTTGCGCAGGATCGGCCACTTGCTCAGCAGGGTGACGCCGCCGTCCTCGGGGGTGGCGGAGCTGTAGCTGCCGGAGGTGGCGTCCCATCCGCTGGTCGAGCGGCCGACCACCGGCGTGTGGTACGGGTACGCGGCCGAGGCCTGGGCGATCAGGGCGTCGGAGGCGGCGTTGTCGAAGGCCTCCTGGAGCACCACGACGTCCTGGCCCCGGAAGACGTCGGTGGCGGGGATGGCCTTCGCCCGGTGGTCCTGGCCCCAGTTGGGGTAGAGGTTCTTGCTCATCAGGAAGACGTTGTACGTCAGCACCTTGAGCGCGGGGACGGAGGCGCTCTCGGCGGGGGCGGCGTACGCGCCGGGCGCGGCGGCGAGCGGTGCGAGCAGGGCGGCGGCGGCCGTGCAGACGGCGGCGAGGCGCGCGGAGGGAGTCGGCATGCCCGCAGTGAAGCGAGGCCCGGCCACGTTCGTCCAGACGGTGGACGATAACCGTGTGAACGCATCGGTAACTTAAAGCTGTCTGGCCAACTCCTCCTTGGGTGGAGGAACTTGCCTGGACAACCCGCTCGGCCACCACATGCGGTGGTCCAGGTCCATGGTCACCGCCGTGACCAGGACGGAGCGCACCACGAAGGTGTCCAGCAGCACGCCCAGGGCCACCGCGAAGCCGATCTCGGCGAACCCGACGATCGGGAGCGTGCCGAGGACGGCGAAGGTGCTCGCCAGGATCAGGCCGGCCGAGGTGATCACGCCGCCGGTGGCGGCCAGGCCGGCGACGGCCCCAGGACGGGTGCCGTGCTGGGCGGCCTCCTCGCGGACCCGGGTCATCAGGAAGATGTTGTAGTCGATGCCGAGGGCCACCAGGAAGACGAAGACGAACAGCGGGAAGGCGTTGTCCTGGCCCTCGAAGTGGAAGACGTGCGCGAAGAAGAACGCGCTGATGCCGAGCGCCGCCGCGTAGGACAGGACGACGGTGGCGATCAGCACCAGCGGCGCCGTGACCGCGCGCAGCAGCAGCGCCAGGATCACCAGGACGACGCCCAGCACCAGCGGGATGATCGTCCGGTTGTCGGCGGTCGCGGCCCGCCCCGCGTCCAGGATCACCGCCGTCGAGCCGCCTACCTCGGCATCGGCCTCCGGCACGGCGTGCACGGCGGTCCGCAGCCGGTCCACGGTGGCCTCGGCCGCCTGGCTGTCCGGTGGATCGGTGAGCGTCGCCTGGAACATCGCCCGGCCCTCGTGGACGACCGGGGGAGAGGTGCTCGCCACCCCGGGCGTCTCCTGCGTCACGGCGCGCACCGCCTCGGACCCGCCGGCGTCGGAGATGACCGTCAGCGGCGCGCCGGTGCCCGCCGGGAAGTGCTCCGCCAGCACCTCCTGGCCGACCACCGAGTCCGGCTTGCCGGTGAAGGTGCCGGCCGTGCTGAGGCCGGTCGCGTTCAGCGAGACCAGCCCGACGCAGCAGGCCGCCAGCGCCAGCGCGGTGCCGATCCAGACCTTGCGCGGACGGCGCCCGATCCACGCCCCGATGCGCGCCCAGCGGCCGGTCCTGGTCGGCTCGGGCGTCCCGAAGGCCGGCCGCACCGGCCAGAACACCCAGCGCCCGACGGTCACCAGCAGCGCCGGCAGCAGGGTCAGCATCGCGGCCAGCGCCACCAGCACGCCGATCGCGCAGACCGGGCCGAGCCCGCTGGTCGAGTTCATCTCGGCGACCAGCAGGCAGAGCATCGAGGCGACCACGGTCGCGGAGGAGGCCAGGATCGCGGGCCCGGCCCGGTGCAGGGCGAACGCCATCGCCTCGTGCCGGTCCTCGTGCCGGCGCAGCTCCTCCCGGTATCGGGCGGTGAGCAGCAGCGCGTAGTCCGTCCCCGCGCCGAGCACCAGCACGATCAGGATGCCGGCGCTCTGGGCGTTGACGGTCAGCCCGGCGTGCTCGGCCAGCAGGTAGATCACCGCCTGCGCGACCACCAGCGCCCCCGCCGCCGAGAACAGCGGCAGCATCCACAGCACCGGGCTGCGGTAGGTGAGCAGCAGCAGGACGATCACCACGCTGACGGTGGCCGCGAGCAGGGTGGAGTCGATCCCGGCGAAGGCCTCCGCCTGGTCGGCGCCGACACCGGCCGGGCCGGTGACATGGGTGGCCATGCCGAGGCTGTTCTCGGCGGCGGTGGCGCGCAGGCTGTCCACGGCCGGGCGCAGGTCCTGCCAGCCGCCGGTGCCGATGTCGACCGGCACGATGCTCTGCAGCGCCTGGCCGTCCGCGGACTCCACCGGTCCGGTGATCCGGCCGAGCACGTGCGGGGCGGAGGCGAAGGCCTCGGCGTCGCGGGCCGCCTCGGCCCGGTCGGCGGGTGTGATCCCGCCGTCCCGGACGTAGACCACCACCGCCTGGGCGGTGTCCACCGGCTGGAACGCCCGCTGCTCGTCCAGCACCCGGGTGGACTCGGCGTTGCTGGGCAGCCAGCTGGAGGCCTGGTTGTCCTCGGCGTCGGTGAGCTTGCCCGCCAGCGGGCCCGCCACCACCAGCAGCACCAGCCACAGGGCCAGCACCACCCACTTGCTGCGGCGTCCGCACGGCAGCTCGGCCAGTTTCCGGGTCGGGCTCATCGGGAGACCCCCCGTCCTCGGGGCGTGACTCGTTCCAGACTGCCACCGGGTTCGCGCCCCGGCAGCCCGGGGCGGGCGCGGGGCGCTCCTACGCGGGCCGGGCGGCGGCGCGGGCCCGCAGCGCCTTGAGCGCGGTGATGTCCCGGGCGTGGCCGGTGCCGTCGCCGCCGTGCTTGCGGTCCGGGGTCTCCACGATCAGCGGGACCCCGGCGGTCGCCGGGTGCTCGAACAGCTCGCGGAACGGTTCGGCGCCGATCAGGCCGTCGCCGATGTTGGCGTGCCGGTCCTTGCGCGCGCCGACGGCGTCCTCGGAGTCGTTGGCGTGGATCAGCCGCAGCCGGTCCGCTCCGGCGGCCGCGACCAGCGCGTCCAGCGTCTCCCGGACGCCGCCCGGCGCCGCCAGGTCGTGGCCGGCCGCGAAGGCGTGGCAGGTGTCCAGGCAGACCCCGACCTTCGGGTGGCCGTCCAGTGCGTCCAGGTACTCGGCGAGGTCCTCCATCCGCGAGCAGAGCGAGCGGCCCTGGCCGGCGGTCGGCTCCAGCAGCAGCCACGGCGCGTCGTCGCCGAGCGCGTCCAGCTCGTCCAGCAGCGGGCGGACGTCCGCGCGTACCTGCGCCATCGCCTCGGCCCGGCGCGAGCCGCCGTCCGGTGCCGCACCGACCGCCGAACCGGTGTGCAGCACCACGCCCAGCGCGCCGATCGCGTGCCCGCGTCGCAGCGAGTGGCGCAGCGAGGCGGCCGAGCGCTCCCGGGTGGCGGGGGTGTCGGAGCCGAAGTTGATCAGATAGGGCGCGTGGACGTATGCGGGGATCGCCAGCTCGGCGCAGGCCGCGCGGAACTCCTCGTCCTGCGCCGGGTTGCCGGTCGGCGTCGCCCAGCCGCGCGGGTTCGCCACGAACACCTGCACCGTCTCGGCGCCCACCCGGCGGGCGTACGCCAGGCCGGTCCCGGCCAGGCCCCGGGCGGCCACCGGCACATGGGCGCCGACCGGGTTGCGCGGGGCCGGGGACGGCGGGCGCGGGGCGGTGGCCGGTGCGGGGATCACGGGGACGGCGGTGGTGGTGCTCATGGCTCCGAGCATGCCACGCGGGCGGGGCCCGGCCGCGGAGCGGGGCCCCGGCCACGACGCAGGCCACGGTGCCGGGCGCGGTGCCCGCCGCGGTGCCCGCCGCCACCCCGCCCGGGGGAGCCGGTGAGCTGACGGGCCACCACCGCGCTCCCGTCCCGGACACGCCCGGTCCGACGCCCCGTCAGTCCGGCAGCCCAACCCTGGTGGCGGGGGCACCCGCGCACCCCTAGCGTCGATTCGGCCGACACCCACCGGCCGTCATCCCCCGCTCACCTTGCGTCACCGCTCCGATGGCCCCCACGCCGCCGCGTCGGGGTTCCCGCGCGGCGCCGTGCCAGAAAGCAGGTCATCACTCATGCCCACGCGACGGGTCCACCACCTCGCCGCGGCCACCGCCGCCGCCACCACCGCCCTGACCACCGTCCTCACCGCCGTCGGCGCCGCGCCCGCGCACGCCTCCGGCGGGCTGTACGTGGTTCCGCCCGGAGGATCGATCCAGGCGGCGCTCGACGCCGCCCTGCCCGGGGACGTCGTGCAGCTGCTTCCCGGCGAGTACCGGGGCAGCGTCCGGATCACCACGCCCGGCGTCACCCTGCGCGGTGCCGGCCCGGAGAGCGTGATCCTCCCCGCCGAAACGGCCGAATCGGCCGAGGCGTCTGCCGCCCCTGCGCCCGCCGCCGCTGCCCCGGCC
>NZ_JBHVER010000106.1:0-26282 GCF_042802195.1 Kitasatospora sp. NPDC057500
ACCCCGAGCAGTCCGCCGACCAGCGGCAGGTCACGGGGACCGCCGCCGGCACTGAGCGGGCCGGTCAGGATGTCGGTGCCGACCGGCGCCAGGCCGGAGCCCTCCGGCTGGAGGGTCGCACCGTTGTTCAGCACATCGGCCGAGGAGTTGGCCCACGGGTCCAGCCGCAGGTCCTTGAGCGGCGCGATGCCGTAGCCGAGGCCGGTCGTGGTGCCGCCGAGCGCCTGGGCGAGATCGGTCTTGGCCAGGGCCGCTCCGCCCTCGGCCGGGGCCGCCTGGGCCGTTCCCGCGCCGATGCCGCCGAGCAGCACCGCGGCGCCCAGGGCGGCGGCGAGGCCGGCCCCGCTCTTCTTCGAAACCATGCGTTTCACCTTCGGGGGGGAGGGGTTCCCCGGGCGGTCGGACCGCGCCCGGGTGCGCCGAACCGTCCCCCGGCCGGCGGGCCGGGGGACGGTTCGGGCGGAACGCGTGCCGATCAGGATCAGCAGTCTTCCTCGACGTGCTCGTGGTGCTCGTGCTGCGGCGCCTCCTGCTTCGGGGCGTCGGCGTTGATGCAGGTGTTGCCGAATGCCGGGTTCAGGATGCCGACCAGGTTGATGGAGTTGCCGCACAGGTTGACCGGGATGTGCACCGGGACCTGGATCTGGTTGCCGGAGATGACACCGGGCGAGCCGGCGGCGACGCCCTCGGCGCCGGCGCTGGCGGCGGCACCGCCCGCCGCACCCAGCACGAGGCCGGCGGCGGCGGCGGTGAGGACGGCGGCCTTCTTCACGTTCTGCATGGGGGTTGATCTCCTCGATCACACACGGATTGAACGGGCCGCACCCCGCCCGGTGGCGGGGTGCGGCACGAGTGCGGTGGAGCCGTGGCCGCCGACTCGGCGGCCGCCGGTTCAGCCGGCGTTGACGCAGGTGTTGCCGAACGCCGGGTTCAGCAGGGCGATGATGTTGATGGTGTTGCCGCACAGGTTGATCGGCACGTGCACCGGGATCTGGAGCTGGTTGCCGGAGATGACACCGGGCGAGCCGGCGGCGACGCCCTCGGCACCGGCGCTGGCGAACGCGCCGCCGGCCGCGCCGACCACCAGGCCGGCGGTGGCGAGCGACAGGACCGCGGTCTTCTTGACGTTGCGCATGTGTTCTTCCTCCGTATTCTTCCCGACCGTCTGTGGAATTAGTCGGGAGCCGGGCGCGGGGAAATCCTGGCCCGTTGGCTTCTGGGAATGCCGTGATTGTCACTCGGGCGGCCCAGATGGCGCGTGTCGCCCATGGCTCGGGCGATGAGCGGCCGCCGCGGCACCGTGCGCCGCGGACAATTCCCGCACGGCCGGGAAATGTTCGAATCGACGCGCGACCGGGAGAATTCCGGACGGGTTTGGACCGGCGGCGGATCTCCTCGTCGTAGCGGGGCGGGTGGAGCGTGTTCCGACTGGAGAACGAGGCAGGCTGCCGGGGGAAACGGTCGGATGCGGGTGTCACCCGATTGCCGGGCCCGGGAGCTCCGTTCCTCCGGTCGGGTGACAGTGGGGGTGCCGTCGCAACCGGCCAGATCGGGCCTCGTTGGAGATGTCGCACTCCCCGTGCATCTCTGTCGAACAGTCAGGAGGCTCCCATGAGCATCAAGAAGACGGCCGCCGTCGGTGCCGCTGTGGTCGGCATCGTCGCCGCCGGCGCCGGTACCGCGCTGGCCAGCTCCGGCGCGCAGGGCGTCGCCGCCAACTCCCCCGGTGTCGTCTCCGGCAACCAGATCCAGGTCCCGCTGCACGTTCCGGTCAACGTGTGCGGCAACACCGTCAACGTCCTCATCGGCGTGCTGAACCCGGCCTTCGGCAACACCTGCATCAACGCCGGCTGATCGGCCGCCGGCCCGGCCGGTGCGAGCCGCCGCTTCCGTGCTTCCCTCCTGGGGCGCGGGGTGGCGGCTCTCGGCGTTCCCGGGGCCGCCGTCGCCCCTGGTGACCGGGCCGGAGCACCGGCCGGGCTGCCCGTCCGTCCACCGACGACGGTGTCGTAGGCTCGGCCGGCGTCGCGGTGTCGGTCGGCGCGCCGGTCACGAGTTGGCGGGGAGTACCAGAGCTGATGAGCGTGGCATCGAGCACCGGGTCGTCGGGCGGCGGCGCGAGCGTGCCGCCGTCGGACGCCGCCGCGCCGCAGCGGGGCCGGCCGCCGGCGGAGGGCCCGGAGGCGGCGGAGGCCCGCGTCCCCGGCCGGTTCGGCGCCGCGGTGGACCGCTACGCGCCCGCGCTCGGCGCCTACGCGCTGGTCAAGGCGACCGGCCTGGCGGTCTTCCTCCTCCTGCTCTCGCACACCGAGGACTTCCTGAGGAAGGACCCGGGGCGCGGCGGCGGCGCCCGGCCGTGGGACGTGCTCGGCACCTGGGACGGCATCTGGTACCAGCGGATCGCGGAGAACGGCTACGACCCGCAGCTGATCCCGCTGCACGGCTACCCGCTGGCCACCTACTACGAGAACTCCTCCGCGTTCTTCCCGCTCTACCCGTGGCTGATGAGGGCGGTCGGGGCGGTCACCGGGCTCGGCCCGTACGGCTCGGGCATCGTCGTCTCGGTGCTCGCCTCCTTCGTCGCCGCGGCCGGGATCTTCGCGGTCGCCGACCGGCTCGGCGGCTTCCGGGCCGGTGTGATCGCGGCGGTGATCTGGGGCCTGTTCCCGGGCTCGGGCGTGGAGTGGGCGGTCTACTCGGACTCGCTGTTCGTCGCCCTCTCGGCCTGGGCCTGCTACTGCGTGATGGCCCGCCACTGGCTCACCGCCGGGGTGCTCGCGCTGGTGGCCGGCCTCAACCGGCCGACCGCGGCCGCGCTGATCGCCGCCGTCTCGGTCTCCGCGCTGGTGGCGCTGGTGCGGCGCGCCGACGGGGTGGCCCGCCCGCTGACCGCGATGCTGATCACCCCGTGGGGCCTGCTCGGCTACATCGCCTGGGTCGGCTACCGGATGGGCGACTGGACCGGCTACTTCAAGCTCCAGCGCGGCGCCTGGAACCGCTACTTCGACTGGGGCGCGTCCACCGTCCGCAGCACCCTGGACACGGTCACCGGGCACTGGTCGTTCTGGCAGTCCAACCCGGCGCCGGACCTCATCGCGGTGGGCCTGCTGATCACCCTGCCCGGGCTGCTGGTGCTGCTGCTGCGGCTGCGGCCGCCGCTGGTCCTGGTGCTCTACACCCTGCTGACGGTCGTCATGGCGCTGGGCAGCAACCAGATCTACGGCAACATCTCGCGCTACCTGCTGCCGGCCTTCCCGCTGTTCATCGGCCTGGCGGTGGCGCTGCGCCGGCTGCGACCGTCGACGCTGGGCGGCCTGGTCGCGGTGCCCGCGGCGGCGGCCGGCTGGTACGCGGGGTACGCGCTCTTCGAGCTCGGCATCCCCTGACCGGGGGCCCCGGAGGGCCGCGTAACCTCGACGGCATGACGACCAGCCGCACGCCGCCCGTGCGTCAGATCAGCGACCTCTCCGGTCTGCTCGACCACGCCAGCCACGTCCTGGCGACCCGGATGGCGGCGGCGTTCACCGAGCTCGGCGTCACCCCGCGCGCCTACTGCGTGCTCTTCCACGCGCTGGCGGCCGAGCGCACCCAGATCCAGCTGGCCGAGCTGGCCGACCTCGACAAGACCACCATGGTGGTGACCGTCGACGAGCTGGAGCGGGCCGGGCTGGCCGAGCGCCGCCCGGCCGAGGCCGACCGGCGGGCCCGGATCGTGCGGGTCACCGAGGCGGGCGAGCGGGCCGTCGAGCGGGGAACCGCGATCGCCGACCGGGTGCACCGGGAGGTGCTGGACTCGCTGCCGGGGGACGAGCGCACGGCCCTCGTCGCGGCGCTGACCCGCCTGGTGGGCGGGGGAGGGGCGTTGGCCGAACCGGTCGGGGGCGACCGGACGGTGCGCCGCGCGCGTCGCGCCCGGGGCTGAGGCCCGGGCGCGGCGGTAGTCGGTTTCCGGTCGGCTTGTATGCTCCACCTGGCGCCAGGGGGGACGTCCTGGCCGCTGATCGTTCGATGGCACAGCCGTGAAGAGGTGCGGGGATGTCGGGTCGCCGAGACAGGAGTCAGCCCAGCGTGGCCAAGCCGCGTCCGGGGGGCTCGACCGGCTCGGCGGGTTCCACCGGCTCCCGGAGCGGTTCACCGGGCACCGGATCGGGCGGCAGCGCATCGGGCGGCACCGTCCCGGCGCCCCGGCCGGGCGGCCGGGCCGAGGCCAGGCGGGCGGCGCAGTCGAAGGGCCGTGGCGGGCAGGACGGTGACGGCGGGTCGAACGGCCAGGGCCACCGCCGCTCGGGCGGGCGCGGCAAGAAGCCCGAACGCAGCGTCAAGAAGATCGTCGGCTGGACGGCGGTCGGCGCCCTGGTGCTGATAGCCGGTACCGGTGGCGCGATCTACTTCAAGCTCAACGGCAACATCAAGACCATCGACTCGGACGCGCTCAGCAAGGACCGCCCGCCGGAGGCGCAGGCCGACTCCAACGGCAACAAGCCGGTCAACATCCTGCTGATCGGCTCGGACAGCCGCGGCGGCAGCAACTCGGACCTCGGCGGTGGTGACACCGAAGGCGCCCGTTCGGACACCACGATCCTGCTGCACGTCTACGCCGACCACAAGAACGCCATCGGCGTCTCGATCCCGCGCAACACCCTGGTCACCATCCCGCCGTGCAAGCTCCCGAACGGGAAGTGGACCAAGGAACAAAAGGGCAAGGACGTCCTGTTCAACGCCGCGTTCACGGTGGGCGAGTCGCCGGAGGGCAACCCCGCCTGCACCCAGAACACGGTGGAGAAGCTCACCGGCATCCGCGTCGACCACACCATCGTGGTCGACTTCCAGGGCTTCGCGGCGATGACCAAGGCCGTCGGCGGCGTCGAGGTCTGCCTGCCCAAGGACATCTACCAGAAGGACCTCAACGAGAAGCTGCCCACCAAGGGCTCCCTCGTCCTGAAGAAGGGCCCGCAGAAGGTCGAGGGCCAGCAGGCGCTCGACTACGTCCGGCTGCGGCACGGCATCGGCGACGGCTCCGACATCGGCCGGATGAAGCGTCAGCAGGCCTTCATGAGCTCGATGATCAGCACGGTGAAGAAGAAGGGCCTGGAACCCACCACCCTGCTGCCGCTGGCCGACGCCGCCACCAAGTCGCTGCGCGTCGACGAGGGGCTCGACACCGTCGACAAGCTGATGTCCTTCGCCCTGTCGCTGAAGAGCATCGACCTGCACGACCTCAAGTTCGTGACTCCGCCGTGGCGTTACAACGAGGCCAACCTCGACCTGGTGAAGCCGGACGTGGACAGGCTCTGGGAGGCCATCCGCGCCGACCGCACCCTGGACGGCAAGGACGCCACCGGCGAGCAGCCCGACGCGCCCGCCACGCCGGTGCCCCCGGCCACCCCGGAGGCCCCGCCGACCACCACCGCGCCGCCCACGCACACCGCTCCGGCGCCGCCGATCAAGGTCTACAACGGAACGACCGTCAACGGGCTGGGCGCCAAGGCGGGCGAGGCGCTGAAGGCGGCGCAGTTCACCGTCGGCCTGGTGACCCAGGCGAAGTCCACCAACAAGCTCACCACCACCATCGAGTACGGCGCAGGGCAGAAGGCCAACGCCGAGAAGGTCGCCGAGCTGTTCCCCGGCGCCACCCTCACCCCCACCTCGGCGGCCGGCATCAGCGTCGTCCTCGGCAAGGACTACGGCGACGCCAACGGCGGCGCCGGCGCCGCCGGAGCGACCACCCCGGCAGTCCCGTCGGTGCCCGTCCCGCTGCCCACCTCGGTCACCGACGGGGCCCGCTCGGCGGACGACGACATCTGCGCCAACACCACCTACGGCTCCGGCGGCTGACCGCCCGGCACCCCCGCCGGCGAAAGCCGACGAGCGGGCCCCGGCACACCGCCGGGGCCCGCTCGCACCCGCCTCGGATCAGGGCCAGTCCTTTGAAGCTGACCGCCGCTGATCAGCTGGAAGCGGCCTGCGGCGCCCAACGCTGGTCGGCGGGTGATTCACATCAGGGCGGCCCGGATGTGAGAACGTTCCACCCGTCCTCGACACTATGTGCCGAGGACGGGGCGACCGCTGGGGGGAAGCCGTCGCCGGGCGGGCTACCACGGCCATGGAGGACGGTACCCCGGACTGTCCGGCACCCCTTGCCGCCAGGCAGAGGGCTCACGCACCCGGCTGGACACGGGCCCAGGGCGGCCATCGGTGGCCGCCAGCCCTGGCGGGACCTGTTCGGCCGGGACCGGCGCCAGGGCATCCCTCCCGCCGCGCGGTGAGCCATCTGCGCACCGCTGGGGTCCTTCCTGAAGAAGACCGGCGCAACGGCGCGGCGGTCCTCAACCGCCGTCCGAGCAGCGGATCGCAGCAAGGCCCTCCACGCTGTGCTCGGCAACAGCGCCTTACGCATCAGCCTGCAGACCGAGAGGCTGATCGCGCAGCGGGCTCGTGAGGAACCGCACTAGGCTGGTGCTGCGCGACAGGTGGAACAGCATTGAGGACCGGAACGCACCGCATCCAGCACGGAAGGCCCGGTCCTCCCGATCATCAGGAGCCGAAGCCGTGGCTAGTGGCATACCGGAGGAGCCGCCGCAGGAATGGACCCCGCCGCTCGGGTCCTGGGCGTCGTCAGCGGCCAACCGCCGGAGCATGCTGGGCAACCGCAGCCGGGACACCCAGCCGGAGCTAGCGCTCAGGCGGCTCGTCCACGCGGCGGGGCTGCGGTACCGGGTGGCAGCGAAACCGCTGCAGGGGATGCGTCGCAGCGCGGACCTGGTGTTCCGGCCGACGAGGGTCGCCGTCTTCGTCGACGGCTGTTTCTGGCACGGGTGTCCCGAACACTTCGTCCCGCCCAAGACGAATCCGGACTACTGGCGGGAGAAGATCGGCCGCAACGTTCAACGCGACCGGGACACCGATGCCCGGCTCGCGGCCGAGGGCTGGCTCGTCCTGCGCTTCTGGGAGCATGAGCCGGCGGAGGCCTGCGCGCCGACAGTGGTGGACTGCGTCCGCCAGCGGCGCTCTGACGGTGCCGTCAGCTGACCTTCCCACGGTGTTGGACGAAGTACTCGTGGCGCGCGTGGTCCTGCTGGCCGACGAATGCCTTGAACTCGCCGAGCCGGTACGCCAGCTCACCGGAGCTGCGGGCCGTCTTCTCCACATCGAAGTCCCGCTCGATGTGGGCGATTCGCCGTTCGATCTCCGGCGGGGGGAGCTTCCTCCCACCCGACTTGGCGATGAGATCGGCCATCTTCTGGGCGGTGAGCGCCTTGTCGGGGTGGTGGCGAAGCAGCAGGTAGACCGGGTCGAGTTCAGGGCGGACCCACTCGACCGAGTCGGACCGCTTCTTCTCCTTCCGGAGTGCGCTCGCGATCGCCCTGCCGAGGGCCTCCGCGACGGGCGGCGGGAATGCGTTGCCGATCTGGCGGTAGACGGTGGTCTTGCGCCCCTGGAACTCCCAGTGGGCGTTCTTGCCGCACCAGCCCTGGATCTGGGCAACCATGGCCGTGGTCAGTTTCGGGACGTGGTCGCCGTCCGCGTCGGGGCCCGGGGCGGCGTTGGCGACTCCCATCGCGTCCACGCCCAGCTCCCGCCAGGCAGCCTTGGCCCGGGTCGGGCCGAGGTCTGCGCCGCCGTGCTTCTTGGAGCCGCCGACGATCGTGGGGGCGATGGCGGAGGCCTTCGCGGCCCAGGCCTCCACGTGCTCCGAGGCCCAGCCGTTGGCTCCCATGAGGTCCTTGAGCAGTTCGCCGACAGTGGGGGTGGCGTGCTCGGAGGGCTCGGGCCAGTGGAAGTACTCGGCGAACTCCTTCTGCAGGGCGACCAGGACGAACCGCGGCCGCAGCTGGGAGACGCCGAACTGGTGGGCCTCCAGCAGGCGCCACTCGCCGACGTACCCGGCCTCGTGGAGGAGTTCGAGGATGTGCTGGCGGTAGGCGGAGAAGCGGTTGCCGCTCAAGCCCTTGACGTTCTCCAGGAGCAGTGCCTTCGGCTGGACGTCCCTGCACAGGTGCACAGCCCAGGCGAACAGGTCCCGCTCGTCGGTCGCGCCGAGCTGGTTGCCGGCGATGCTGAAGGGCGGGCAGGGGACGCCCCCGGCGAGGAGGTCGACGTCCTTGTACGCGCTGGGGTCCCAGAGGGACGTATCGGCCACGTCTCCGACCGTGACGACGGCCTCAGCCTTCCGCGCGGCGTCTTCGGGAGTGCTGCCCTCCGCCACCATCAGCCGGGCCAGGTTGTGGCGGAGGGTCGTCGCGGCGTTCTGGTCGAGTTCGAGGGCGAGCTTGTGCTTGAACCCGGCGTTGTGCAGGCCGAGGGACTGGCCTCCCGCGCCGGCGCAGATCTCGACCACCTCAAAGCGCTCAGATGCCATGAGACCTCCTCTCGGTGGCGCCGCACTGGGGGCGGGCGCCGACGTGTTTCCTCTGCCGAAGCAGCCGTCTGCTCGCTACTGCTGGGCTCCAACCGTGCCAGCGTCTGTCCGGATACCCGGGCCAGCCGCGCTTGCGGGCCGCTCTGCGACAGGTGTCGCCAGCAGAACCAGAAGCGTAGGCGACACCACTGACACAGCCCAAACAGGCGATGCACACCTCCATGGGACTGTGACCGGGGGTGTGCTACCGCCCTACCCTGTGCTGCCGCGGTGTAGGTCGCGGAGGCCCCTCCTGCCCGGTGGAGCGGGTCGGAAGCAACCACGGCGACTCCGCTCCGTAATTGCGCCTTGACGGGTTCCGTCTGCCTGGACAGGATGGGAAACCCGCAGCTGGGGAGGGATTGAGGTACGTGGGCCAGGCAGATCTACCACTCGTGGAGCAGTTCCGATCCTGGATTCTCCCCGACAGCGGTGCAGGGGCAGGCGATCGGAAGGCGTTCTTCGAGGACGCCCTCGTCGTGCTCGACACCAATGTCATCCTCAGCTTGTACGAGTACAATCACATCGTGCGGAACCAGGTCCTGGACGCGCTGGGCCAGATCTCCACGCGCCTCTGGCTGCCCTACCAGGTCGGCCAGGAGTTCGTCCGGGGCAGGCACCGGGTGCTCGTCCAACGTGACAAGGAACTCCGCGGGGCCGCATCCGCGCTGGACCAGCTTCTGCAGCGGGCGGGGCAGGCGGTACTGGACGCCAAAGACCACGTCAAGGGGCTGCTGGCCAGGTACGCCAATGACAGTGCCGCCCAGGCCGGCCTGGATGAAGCGATCAACCCGGCCGCAGTGAAGGCGATGCTGAGCGAGTGGCAGGGCATGCTGAAAGGGCATGTCGAGCAGCTGAAGTCCGGCTACGACCTCCAGCCCGCCGCCATCCGGCAGGTCGACCCGGTCCTGCCGGAGCTGGCGGCGCTGTTCGGTGACCGTATCGCCCCGCCCACGGACTACCGGGTGCAGCAGCGGAGGCTCGAGGAAGCCCTGTCCTTCCGGTTTCCTAACAGGATTCCGCCGGGATTCGCGGATGAGGGGAAGGGCAGGCCCCTGGACCAGGCCGGGGATTACTTCATCTGGGCTGAGATCCTGGAAAAGGCGGCCGATCCGGAGGTGAAGCGGGTTCTATTCGTGTCATCCGACAAGAAGCAGGACTGGTACGAGGAGCTCGAACTCAATGGCGGGAAGCGGCCGTGGCCGCAGCTCTTCGTGGAGCTGCGGCAGCGGAGCGGTGCAGAACTGCGCATTGAACAGCCAGGGCAGTTCTTCCAAGGAATCGATGAATTCCTCGCACCTAGCGCGGAGCTCACCAGCGCCACTTTCGATGAGATCGACCGGGCTGCTGAGGCAGTGGCTCAGCGCAGTGCGGAGGACCGTCCTGCAGTCAGGGATGACAATGCCCACACCGCCGCGCCGCCGGACGGACTAGCCGTTGAGGCGTACCGGGCGGCGGGGCTCACGACCCGGACGGCTCGACAGCTTGCGGAGTCGGAGCGGCGCCGCCACTTCCAGTGGTGGCTGATCGGTGCGACGGTCGAACTGGGATTCCGGGTACCCTCCGACGACGAACCGTTGGTGGATGTCTGCGCGGCAGTCCGGTCGGAAGTCCGGCCGGCACCGGAGTGGTACCCGGGCACGGTGCTGGCACAGGGCGAGTGGCCCTACCGGAGCGACACCTGGGTGGCGCCGTGGTTCGTGCAACTGGTCCGCGAACTCGGCGAGACCGACCGGTTGCCGCTGCAACGGCTGGCCGCGCGCCAGGTGCAGCTGAGGGCCTGACCGCCAGAACCCCGTTTCGACGAGCGCCAATGGCGATGCGCCGACAACGTCAGCCCACTTACCGACCTTGGACACGGAGCCGATCAGAAGATGGCGCACAGGCCGATCGATATCACCCCTAACCCGCGGGTGCTCGTGGCGCTCACCCGAACGCCGATCCTCCCGATCGACGCGCTGAGCGAGCTCATCGACAACGCCGTCGACTCCTTCCGGACTGCAGCCACGTCGGGCGACCCGTCAGCAGTGCGCCAGGTGATCATCGAAGTTCCAGGGCCTGCCGAGGTCGACCGGGGTGAAGGGCTGATCCGCGTGCGCGACACCGGACCAGGCCTCACCGAGGACCAGATCGCCAACTCGATGCGCGCTGGCTACACCTCCAAGAACCACTTCGACACACTCGGCCTGTTCGGCATGGGCTTCAACATCGCCACCGGGAAGCTCGGGCGTATCACACGGGTCATCTCCGCGCGTGCGGAGGACGACCACGCAGTCCAGGTCACCCTCGACCTGCCCGAGCTCATGCAGTCCCAGACCTTCTCCGCGCGGGCTGAGCAGATCGAGAAGCCGACTGGCCTGCGCCACGGCACGGTGGTGGAGATCCGGGGCTGGTGGCCGGGAGGGGACGCCAACAGCGGCTTCATCCGCGAACTCGCGAGGATGCCGAAGAAGACCCTGCGCAGCCGACTCGGGCGGCGGTACGCGAGCCTGCTGCGGCCGGGCGCGGCCAACCCTGTGGTCATCACCGTCAACAACGAGCGCTGCCAGCCCTTCGAGCACTGCGTGTGGTCACCGGAGCGCTTCGTCGAACGGAGGGCCCACGGCAAGGTCCCCGCGCGGATCAGCTTCGACCAGGTGATCAGCAACGCCCGGCGCTGTCTCCACGACGGCACCGACTTCGGTGGCCAGGAGGCCTGCCCGCGATGCGGAGGCACGGAGAGCCGGGAGATAAACCACCGGGTGTACGGGTGGGTCGGTATCCAGCGCTTCGACGACCAGAACGACTTCGGGATCGACCTGATCCGTAACGGGCGGGCCATCCGCCAGGCGGAGAAGGCGGCATTCTTCGAGTTCTCCGACGAGACCACCGGGCGCGTCGAACGCGAGTACCCGGTGGACCAGCAGTACGGCCGGATCGTCGGTGAGGTCCACCTCGACCAGGTGCCGGTGGACTTCCAGAAGCAGCACTTCCAGCAGGCCTCGGACGAGTGGCAGGAGGCGATCGGGTTCCTGCGAGGAGGCTCGTTGCTGCCGAACAACTGGGCCGACGGCGAGGTGAACGACTCGCCTGTGTCGTTGCTCTTCCAGGGCTACCGCAAGGTCCGGAACTTCGGCCGCGGCGATATGTACATGGGCCAGTACAACCCTGCCAAGGGCAAGGCCGACCGGATCCCCCGCAGTGTCGAGGAGGACTACTACCGGCGCTTCCTCGACCGCGTGCCCGGATACTACGACGACGCGAAGTGGTGGGAGCTCGTCGAAACGGCCGGGGAGCCGCCGATCCAGGTGCTTCCCGAGTGCCCGGAGTGCGGTTTCCAGAACACGTCGACGGCTGAGGAGTGCGGGGGCTGCGGCGAGGTGCTCGACGGCAAGCCGTGCCTGGATACCGGGTGCGGCAAGCAGATCCTGCGCTCGGCGACGGTGTGCCCGCACTGCGGTACCTCCCAGGTGCCCACGGTGCTGCTGCCGTGGAAGTGCACCTTCTGCGCGGCGGAGAACAGAGCAGGCGCTGAGCGCTGCGAGGCGTGCGGGCAGGTCAAGGACGCCCCCCACCCCGCCAGCCCCGAGGCCCTGGACTCCGTGTCCTCGGACGCCGAGGAGCTCAGCGCGGATCAGGTGGCCGTCGTACTGGCGGACGGGAAGACGAGCAGCCCCCTGGACGTTCGCGTGCGTACGACGCACAGGCCGATCCTCCCGGCCTTCGGTCAGGCGGCGGTCCCGCTTGTCACGCGTGCGGACACCCGGCAGATCACGGTCTACATCGACCCGACCCATGCGGTGTTCACGGCGATGGGGCTGCGGCCGGAGTACCTGATCGCTACTGAGGTCGCCCAGTTCCTGCACTCCCTCCACCGCAACCTGCAGAGCCGTCCGGGGCACGCCGTGGCGGTCCTCGCCGCAGAAGTCCTCAGGAAGGGGTGGGGGGACGTGGTGACGGACAGCGCCGACAGCGTGCGGACCGCCGTCAAGTCACTGTTCGACCAGATCACGGAGAGGATCCTCAGGGCGCCGTACGCGGACAGCTTCTATGACGAGCTCGACGCCAGCCAGCAGCTGGCGCTTGCCGATTCCATGATCAAGTCAGGGGCGGAGCTCACTGAGCTCGGGCGTCTGAGGGCCACCGGAGGCTACCTCCGCTACTGCGACCGCCAGACGGTCACCGCGTTCTTCGCCCGCCATGCAGCAGGCTGGTTCGACGGTCTGGTCTGGGCGGACCCGTGGCCTAGTGAGAGCGAGGCGGGCCCGCTGATCGCCGGGAAGCTGCAGGAGGACCTCCGGGTGAAGTACCTGCGTTGCCTTGAGGACTGTGCTTCGTACCTCCGCTACGACCAGCCGGAGCGGCTTATCGTCGTCCGTGCGCGGGCGGCCGTCGACTTCCTGGTCGGAAAGCTCGCATGACCCAGCGCATTGTCACCGACCTCAACTTGGCCGGCACCGGGTGGCAGTCCTTCGAACGGACCGTCCAGCGCTTGATCGCTGCCCGCGGCTACGCAGGGGTCCAGCTGGCCGGCGCCTCCGGCGACGGCGGCGCCGATGTGATCGGGACCCTCAAGGGGCGGCGCTGGCTGTTCCAGATGAAGCGCTGGCGGGCGCCGGTGGGGCCCGAGGTCATCGTGCAGACCGTCGACGCCTGTCGGCGCTACGACGCTGAGATTCCCGTCGTCGTCAGCCTGAACGGGTTCGAGGCGTCCGTCAGAGCTCAGCAGGAGCAGCTCGCGGCAAAGGGGATCCCCCTTCAGCTGTGGGACCGGCGCACGCTCCAGCGGCAGGCGGAGCGCGTCCCGGAGGCTCCGCCGGCGCTGCAGGACCCGGAGCGCTTCCAGCTCCGCTCCTACCAGGAGCGGGCCGTCAGCGGACTGATGGACGAGCTGGTGAACGGTGCCCGCAGCGCGCTCATCGTCCTCGCGACCGGACTCGGCAAGACCTTCGTGGCCGCCGAGTTTCATCGGCGCGCCCGGGCCCTGCGCCCCGGGGCGAGGACACTGGTCCTGGCACACCGCAATGAGCTTGTCTACCAGCTGGAGCGCGCCTTCTGGCCCCTGCTTCCGGCGTCGGCTGCCACCGGGGTGTGGAACGGCTACGAGCGCCCGGACAAGGATGCGCTCAACGATCTGGACGTCGTGTTCGCCTGCGTGGACAGCGTAGCCACTGCAGTCAAGGCCGGGCGGGACCTGCCCGAGTTCGGCCTGGTCGTCGTCGACGAATGCCACCACCTCGGGACCGCCGCCTACAACGCGGTGCTCGGCGAGCTGTCAGCCGCCGACGGCGGTGCGTTCCTCCTAGGGATGACCGCGACGCCCTGGCGGCCCGACGGGAAGTCCCTGCGCACCTGGTTCGACTACCCCGTTGTGGATATCGACATGGTGCGAGGACTCCGTGAGGGGTATCTTGCCAACGTCGACTACCGGATGTTCACGGACAATATCGACTGGGACGCGCTGGCGGCGGGGCTTGCCGAGACCGCCCCCGCGCTCACCCCCCGGGGCATCAACCGCACCGTCTTCATCGACGAGTGGGATGACGCGGTCGCCGACCGCCTGGCCGAAGCGTGGGCTGAGCAGAAGAACCCCAGGGGCATCGTCTTCTGCGGGACCATCGACCACGCCGAGCGAATGGCGGGCCGGATCAACGCGCTCGGGTTCACCAGCGCCGAGGTGATCGCCTCCCGGACGGCACAGGGCAAGGCGGTGGACGCGGCAACCCGTAACCGCGTCCTGTGGGACTTCGCCGACGGCCGTACCGGCGTCCTGTGTGCGGTAGACGTCCTCAACGAGGGTGTGGACGTCCCGGACGTCAACATCGTCGTCTTCCAGCGGGTCACCCACAGCCGCCGGATCTTCGTCCAGCAGCTCGGCCGCGGACTCCGCCTGGCTCCCGGCAAGGAGAAGGTGATTGTCCTCGACTTCGTCTCCGATATCCGCCGCTTCGCTGCGGGTTTGAGCCTGCAGGACTCCCTCGCCACCCGTGGCGGCGTCGCCCGGGACCCCCGGGTGGCGATCGGCAGCCAGGTCAGGTTCATGCGGACCAACCGCACGGACCAGGAAGGTGAGCAGTTCCTCCGTGAATGGCTCCACGACCTCGAAGCGGTCGAGGACGCCGGCGAGGATGTGCACATCCTCCGCTACCCGCCTGACAGCTCGATCACGGCTGCACCGAGACGATAGGACTTGTGAACATGACCGACCGCCGCCCTGATCCCACGTCTGACTGGCACCGGCTCAAGCCGGACACCGTCCTCGCGGTTGAGGGTGTCCTCGACCTGTTGAAGAAGGACCACGCCGATGACCAGAACCTCCTGGATGCGTACCTCTACGCCAAGCGCCTTCTGGCCGAGTCGATGCAGGCACTCGTACGAACCGGTCTGCCTGCGGGGCTGGGCAGCTATTCAGACCTCCGCATACAGCTTGCCGACAGGATGGCGGCGGAGTACGGGGAACGGATCCCGCAGCGCTACCTGACCGTGCCCTACGGCAGCCGGACCCACGAGGAGCTGTTCGCCATGCTCCTGCAGCGGATCGGGCAGCCGGTCAGCGCGGCCCTTCTGCGGGTGGTCACGGGGGACTCGGTGCACACCGAGCGACGTACCCGTGAACTGCGGGAGCTGGGCCTCGACATCGCCAACAGCCATGAGGGCGGGAACGACGTCTACACGCTGAGGTCTCTCGAGCTCGACACTTCGCTGATCCCCAAGATCATCATCAACAACCTGCGGAGCAAGAAGGCGCCCGTCCACGAGCAGAGGGCCATCGCGGCGGTGCTCGGCGACGTGGCCGACTGACCCGCAGGCTGCTCCCAGAAGCGCCGTTGAAGGCGAGTCAGGCCGGTCAGCGCGGGCCTGGCGCCGTCTCGCGCTGCGGCTGACAGGGCAGCCGCAGCGCGTCACCGGCCAGGGAGCTCGCCCCGCTGCGTCAACACTGCCGAGTGTCCAACGCCTTGAGGACGTGGCACTCAGGGCCAGACCAGGCAGTACAGCTGGTGCCCCGCCTCGTGCAGGCGGTTGGCGAAGTCCTGCCACTCGTGCAGCATGCTGTAGATCACGAAGGCGTCGCGCGGGCCCCGGCGGTCGGGGACGGTGGACCAGATGAAGGCGGCGGCGCCGAGTTCGGTCTCGTCCGCCTTGCGCAGCGGTTCGACGACGTTCTGCGGCAGCTGGACGACGGCGTAGTCCGGGTGCAGCACGACGAGTTCCAGCGGCGGCACCTGGTGCAGCGGCACGCCCTGGATGCCGGTGAGGACCATCGCGCTCATGGTCTCCGGTTTGATCTTGGTGGAGAGGTGGCCGTTGGGGGAGCCACTGGTCTCCATCAGGTCGCCGAGCCGGCCGAGCGAGCCGAGCTCGCCCGCGTCCAGCCCGAGCCCGCCCGGGCCGAGGGCGGTCGGGACCCGGGCCGCGGTCGCCCGGTCGGGTGCGCCGAAGTACTTGTACGTCACCCCCACGCGTCCCTCACCCCGCCTCTCACGGCCGCCCCGGCCGCTCCGCCCGGTTCCCGCTCCCTTACCCCCGCGTGCGGCCCCGGCGGGCCGGCGGGGGCCACCCGCGGCCTCGTCGTGGCCGTCCTGCGCCTCGGACACTCGGACCATCCTCACCGGAATTCGCCGGAATCGACAGACCCCCGCACGTCCGGTGTCCCTCCGGACGTGCTCCTTACCCGTCATGCGCCGCCGTACCCAGTCGCGGTACGCGGCAGTCCTCTCCACACCCCTGCATCGACCCGGAGCGCCCTCCCGACCTCGCGGCCGGTGGGACTCCGGAGACACTCCGGGTACATAGTCTGACTGGTCCGGGTAGCCGGTGCAGTCAGGGGCCCCGTTGTATGGATAACCGTACAGATTCGGGCGCCAGGATCATCGTTCCAGATGATGAGGTCCGACATGCAGAGGTGAAGGACACGATTTGAGACCATGTCTCCCGTGAGCTATCCCTACGAAGCACCCCAGTCCCAGTCGCTCTTCGACCGCGCGTCCGTCGTGACCCCCGGCGGGGTCAACTCGCCGGTGCGTGCCTTCCGCGCCGTCGGCGGTACGCCGCGCTTCATGGTGTCCGGCACCGGCCCCTACCTGACCGACGCCGACGGCCGTGAGTACGTCGACCTGGTCTGCTCGTGGGGGCCGATGATCCTCGGCCACGCGCACCCGGCCGTGCTCGACGCCGTGCAGCACGCGGTGGCCCGCGGCACCTCCTTCGGCACCCCGGGCCAGGGCGAGGTCGAGCTGGCCGAGGAGATCGTCGCCCGGGTCGCCCCGGTCGAGCAGGTCCGCCTGGTCTCCTCGGGCACCGAGGCCACCATGTCGGCGATCCGGCTGGCCCGCGGCTTCACCGGCCGCGCGAAGGTCGTCAAGTTCGCCGGCTGCTACCACGGCCATGTGGACGCGCTGCTGGCCGCCGCCGGTTCCGGGGTCGCCACGTTCGGCCTACCGGACACCCCCGGCGTCACCGGCGCCCAGGCCGGCGACACCATCGTGCTGCCCTACAACGACCTCGCCGCCGTCGAGGAGGCCTTCCGGGCCCACCCCGGCGAGATCGCCTGCGTGATCACCGAGGCCTCGCCCGGCAACATGGGCGTCGTCCCGCCGCTGCCCGGCTTCAACGGCGGCCTGGCCCGGCTCTGCCGGGAGAACGGCGCGCTGTTCATCTCCGACGAGGTGATGACCGGCTTCCGCGTCTCCAAGGCGGGCTGGTACGGCCTGGAGGCGGCGAACGAGGGCTGGGCGCCCGACCTGCTGACCTTCGGCAAGGTCATGGGCGGCGGCTTCCCGGCCGCGGCCTTCGGCGGCCGCGCCGACGTGATGGCCCACCTCGCCCCGGCCGGCCCGGTCTACCAGGCCGGCACCCTGTCCGGGAACCCGATCGCCACCGCGGCCGGCCTGGCCCAGCTGCGCGGCTGCACCGACGAGGTCTACGCGACCGTCGACCGGGTCGCCGGCGAGGTCTCCGGCCTGGTCTCCGCGGCGCTCGCCAAGGAGGGCGTGGCGCACCGGCTGCAGACCGCCGGGAACATGTTCTCGGTGTTCTTCACCGAGGACGCCGTGACGAACTACGCCGAGGCGAAGACCCAGGAGGCGTTCCGCTTCACCGCGTTCTTCCACGCGATGCTCGCCGAGGGCGTCTACCTGCCGCCGTCCGCCTTCGAGTCCTGGTTCGTGTCCGCCGCGCACGACGAGCGGGCGCTGGAGCGGATCGCCGCCGCCCTGCCCGCCGCCGCCCGGGCCGCCGCCGAAGCCACCGCCTGAAGGGGTACCGAGAAGTGAGCGCCAAGGACATCACCGTCGTCCACCTGATGCGGCACGGTGAGGTGCACAACCCGGAGGGCGTCCTGTACGGGCGCCTGCCGGGCTACCGGCTGTCCGAGCTCGGCCGCGAGATGGCCGAGCGGGTCGCCGAGGACCTGGCCGGGCGGGACATCACCCACGTGGTGGCGTCCCCGCTGGAGCGCGCGCAGGAGACCGCCGCGCCGATCGCCAAGTCGCACGGACTGGACGTCGCGGTGGACGGGCGGCTGATCGAGGCGGAGAACGTCTTCGAGGGCAAGACCTTCGGGGTCGGCGACGGCTCGCTGCGCAACCCGTCCTACTGGAGGTACCTGACCAACCCGTTCAAGCCCTCCTGGGGCGAGCCGTACCTGGAGCAGGCGGTGCGGATGATGGGCGCGCTGGCCGCGGCCAGGGACGCCGCGCGCGGGCACGAGGCGGTCTGCGTCAGCCACCAGCTGCCGATCTGGATCGTCCGCTCCTTCGTGGAGCGCCGCCGGCTCTGGCACGACCCGCGCAACCGCCAGTGCTCGCTGGCCTCGCTGACCAGCTTCACCTACGAGGGGGACCGGATCGTCTCGGTCGGCTACCGCGAGCCGGCCCGCGACCTGCTGCCGGCCCACCTGGTCGGCAAGGGCGGCAAGAGCAAGCCGGTGGGCAAGAGCTTCGGCGCCTGACGGCCGGCCGACGGCGGTTCCGGGGCACCCGGAATCCGCCCGGAATCCGGGTACGCCGAGGAGACCCGGACGTGCGGAACGGTGCCAATGGTTCCCGATCCGGTGTAAGAGCCGTGTGAGTAAGACCTGCGTCACACTCCCGCGACACCGGCTCCTATGGTCCCGTCGCAGGTCAGAGGGGGTCCGGCAGACAAGGCCGGACCCCCCGGGGCCCGCCCGCGACTCCATGCGAAACTTTTCACATGTCTGGCATGACGCGCCCCCGTCCCCGTCTCGCCGCCGCCGCGGTCACCGCCGCCGCTGCCGCGCTGGTCCTCACCGGTTGCAGCTCCTCCGGCTCCTCGGCCAGTGGCGACGGGCAGATCGGGTTCGTCACCGCCAAGGGCAGCAACATCTCGACCGCCGCCGCCGGACAGCGCCAGGACGCGCCGGACATCGGCGGCAACACCCTGGAGGGCACCCCGGCCAAGCTCTCCGACTACCGGGGCAAGGTCGTCGTGCTGAACGTCTGGGGCTCCTGGTGCGGCCCGTGCCGCTCGGAGGCCGACGACCTCCAGCGGGTCTGGGAGAAGTACCGGGACCAGGGCGTGCAGTTCCTCGGGATCAACACCCGGGACACCGAGATCAAGAACGCCGTCCGCTTCGAGCAGGAGAAGGGCGTCACCTTCCCCAGCATCTACGACCCGGCCGGCGCGGAGCTGCTCAAGTTCCCCAAGGGCAGCCTCAACCCGCAGTCCATCCCGACCACCCTGGTGGTCGACCGGGACGGCAAGCTGGCCGCCCGCGCCGTCGGCGGCCAGACCGACGACGCCCTGGAGTCGATGCTCCAGCCGGTGCTGGCGGAGCAGCAGCGGTGAGCGCGGCGCTCCAGCTCGCCGACAACATCGGGACCATCCAGAGCGGGGCGCTGCTGGTGGCGGCGCCGATCGCGCTGGCGGCCGGCCTGGTGTCGTTCTTCTCGCCCTGTGTGCTGCCGCTCGTCCCCGGCTACCTCTCCTACGTGACGGGCTTCTCCGCCGCCGACCTCGCGGACGCGCGCGGGGCCCGGCGCGGCCGGATGCTGGCCGGCGCGGCGCTGTTCATCCTCGGCTTCACCGCCGTCTTCGTCTCCAGCGGTGCGCTGTTCGGCCAGTTCGGGGACACGCTCAAGGAGCACCAGGCGGTCATCAGCAAGGTGCTCGGGGCGCTCACGATCGTGATGGGTCTGGCGTTCATGGGCATGGTGCCCGGTCTGAGCATGCGCGAGGTGCGCACCCACCGCCGCCCGGTGATCGGCCTGCTCGGCGCGCCGCTGCTCGGCGTGGTCTTCGGGGTGGGCTGGACGCCGTGCATGGGCCCGACCCTGGCCACCGTCACCAACCTCGCGCTCAACCAGGCCGACGCCCAGCGCGGTGCGCTGCTGATGTTCTTCTACTGCCTGGGCCTCGGCGTACCGTTCGTCGTGGCCGCGGTGGCCTTCCGCCGGGCGCTGGGCGCCTTCGGCTGGGTCAAGCGGCACTATCCGCTCGTCATGCGGATCGGCGGCGGCATGCTCGTCGTGGTCGGTCTGCTGCTGGTCACCGGGGTCTGGGACTCCATGGTGAGTGACCTGCAGAACCAGTTCGCCGACTTCCAGATCGGAATCTGACCCGTGACCAACACCACGACCGATCGCGAGCGGCACGCGGCCGCCCCGCAGGGCGCGGACGACGACGCGGCCGAGCGGCTCACCACCGCCCCGGCCGAGTCCGACGGCCCGACCGGCATCGGCGTGCTCGGCTGGCTGCGCTGGATGTGGCGCCAGCTGACCTCGATGCGGGTCGCGCTGATCCTGCTGTTCCTGCTCTCGCTGGCGGCCATCCCCGGCTCGCTGATCCCGCAGAACGGCCAGAACCAGTTCAAGGTCGAGACCTGGAAGGCGCAGCACACCAAGGTCGCGCCGATCTACGAGAAGCTCCAGCTGTTCGACGTCTACAGCTCGGTCTGGTTCTCGGCGATCTACATCCTGCTGTTCGTCTCGCTGGCCGGCTGCATCGTGCCGCGCACCTGGCAGTTCGTCGGGGTGCTGCGCTCCCGGCCGCCGGCGGCGCCGCGCAACCTGACCCGGATGCCGGTGTACGCGGCCTGGCGGACCGACGCGGACGCCGCGGCCGTCAGCACCGCCGCCCACCGGCTGCTGCGCGGGCGGCGGTTCCGGGCACACCTGGACGGCGGCGCGGTGGCGGCCGAGAAGGGCTACCTGCGCGAGGTCGGCAACCTGGTCTTCCACCTGTCGCTGTTCGCGCTGCTCGGCGGCTTCGCCTGGGCGAGCCTGGCCAGCGGCACCGGCGGCAAGCTGCTGGTCGAGGGCGAGGGCTACTCCAACACCATCACGCAGCTGGACGACTTCACCGGGACCCGCTTCTACGGGAGCGACGACCTCGACCCGTTCTACGTGAAGCTGAACGACTTCCACGCGAAGTTCCAGTCCAACGGCTCGCAGATCGGCAGTGCGCGGGAGTTCACCGCCGGGGTCGAGTACTACGAGGGCAGCGACCCGGCGAAGCTCCAGCAGGGCAAGATCGAGGTCAACCACCCGCTGGAGATCGGCGGCAGCAAGTTCTTCCTGATCGGCCACGGCTACGCCCCGGTGATCACGGTCCGCAACGCCGCGGGCGAGGTCGTCTACACCGGTGCCACCCCGTTCCTGCCGCAGGACGGCAACCTGACCTCCACCGGCGTCATCAAGGTCTCCGACTACGGTGAGAAGGACGGGAAGAAGACCCAGCTGGGCCTCTCCGGCTTCTTCCTGCCGACCGCCCCGACGGCCTTCGACCAGAACACCGGCCCGCGCTCGCTGTTCCCCGGTGACGCGGCCCCGGCGCTGGTGCTCAACGCCTACGCGGGCGACCTGGGCACCGACTCCGGCCTGCCGCAGAACATCTACCAGCTCAACACCAAGAACCTGACCCAGCTCCAGCAGGACGGCGAGCCGGCCAGGGCCAGGCTCAAGCCGGGCCAGGGCTGGACGCTGCCGGACGGCTACGGCTCGGTCACCTTCGAGGGCTACAAGCAGTGGGCGAGCTTCAACGTCTCGCACCGTCCGGGCAACGGCATCGCCCTGGTCGGCGCGGTGGCGGCGATCGTCGGCCTGATCGGCTCGCTGTTCATCCAGCGCCGCCGGATCTGGGTGCGGGCGGTGGCCCTGCCGGGCGGCGGGACGCTGGTCGAGCTGGCCGGGCTGGGCCGCAGCGAGTCGGCGAAGATCGCCGAGGAGCTGGCCGCGCTCGCGGTGGACCTCCAGGACGACGCCCCGGCGCTCGACGACGAGTCCGACGAGTCCGGCGGGCCCGACGGGCCCGATGAGTCCGGCGAGGCCCCGGCACCCGAAGAATCCGCAGTCCCCGCCGACCAGAACTCCAAGGAGTAGACGGTGCACCTCGCCTCGTCGGTCGACCCGCAGCTGGCCGACCTGTCCAACAAGCTGATCTATTCGGCGATGGCGGTCTATCTGATCGCCATGTTCGCCTACATGTTCGAATGGACCTTCGGTGCGAAGGGCGCCGTCGCCGTCCGCTCCATCGAGCAGGCCGGCCTGGCCGGGACCGTCGCGGACGCCGACGCCAAGGCCAGGGGCGCCAAGAAGGTCACCGTCACCGTCGCCTCCGCGCGCGGCGGCACCACCACGCTGACCCGCACCGCGCTGGCCGGCGAGGGCGCCACGGTGGTGACCAGCGGGCGCGGCGACGACGAGGTCGACGGCCCCGGCGCGGCCGGCACCAGCGAGAAGGCCGACCTGGCCGGCCGGATCGCGGTCTCGCTCACCATCCTCGGCCTGCTGCTGCACATCGGCGGCGTCATCACCCGCGGCCTCTCGGTCTCCCGCTGGCCGTGGGGCAACATGTACGAGTTCTCCTGCGCCTTCGCGCTCGCGATGGCGGTGGCCTTCGTCGGCCTGCTGATCGCGAAGAAGCCGGTCCGCTGGCTCGGCCTGCCGGTCACCCTGGCGGTGGTGCTCACCCTCGGCATCGCCACCGAGGTGCTGTACACCGAGTCCGAGCAGCTCGTCCCGGCGCTGCACTCGTACTGGCTGGCGATCCACGTCTCCACCGCGATCGTCTGCGGCGGCGCCTTCTACGCGGCGTTCGTCACGACGCTGCTGTACCTGGGCAAGGACTCCTTCGACAAGCGGATGGCGGCCGGCCTGACCAGGGGCCCGCTCGGCACCTCGGCGTCGATCTGGCGCCGGCTGCCCGCCGCGTCGACCCTGGACAAGCTGTCCTACCGGATCAACGCCCTGGTCTTCCCGCTGTGGACGTTCACCATCATCGCGGGCGCGATCTGGGCCGAGGCCGCCTGGGGCAAGTACTGGGAGTGGGACCCGAAGGAGACCTGGTCGTTCATCACCTGGGTCGCCTACGCGTGCTACCTGCACGCCCGCGCCACCGCCGGCTGGAAGGGCCGCAAGGCCGCCTACCTGGCGCTCGCCGCCTTCGCCTGCTGGCTGTTCAACTACTACGGCGTGAACATCTTCGTCACCGGCAAGCACTCCTACGCGGGGGTTTGACCGGGACCGGAAACCACCCACCGGCCCGGCACTCACAACGAGTTGGCCGGGCCGAGGTGCGACAGGGGTAGTTCGTGCCGGCCCGCCCGGTCCGGCACGGGGAGGAACTGAGGAGGAAATCGCGCGATGGAGTGCGACGAGGTCATGCTGACCGTCCGAATCACCGCCGCCGAGCAACTGCTGCTCCGCCGGCTCGCCCAGGGACACCGCAGCGACGTGTCCGAGGTGGTGGCCGACGGACTGCTGGACGTCATCCCCACCTTGAGCTCGCCGGCCGACGCCTACCGGCTGCTGGGCGCCCTCGCGGCCCCCGCGCCGTGCGCGCTGACCGTCTGGCTGCCGACGCCGCTGGCCGACCTGCTGGTGCCGGGCGCGGCCCGGATCGCCCAGCTGACACAGGTGCGGATCGGCTCGGCCAGCGCGATGCTGGGCGCCGCGCTGCGGCTGTGGCTGGCCCAGGACCCGGGGCGGCTGGCGGAGAACCTCTCCGTGATGCACGCCGGACGGCCGTCCGCGCTGGTGGCCGCCTGACGGGTTCAGCTGGCGAGCGGCAGGCCGCGGCGGGCCGGGGCCGGCGCGGCCCGGGCCGGCCCGCCGTCGGCCGGTCCGGTGAGCAGCCGGGCCTCGGCCACCGTCCGGCCCTCCTGCACCAGGAGGACCCGCAGCGGCGTCCGCCGTCCGCTGCCGCCGCCGGTCTCCTGTCCGCCCTCCCGGACGGCCCGCACCACACAGGGGCGGTCCGGCACGATCGGGTCGTGGAACGACGTGACCAGTTCCAGCGGCACCACCCGGTCCGGGTGGTGCAGCCGCTGGGCGGCCTGCCGGGCGGCCTCCAGGACGAGCATCCCGGGCAGGTGGCCGGGCGCCGGGTCCATCGGGTCGAACAGCACCGGGTGGCCGGCGTCCGCGTGCAGCAGCCAGCTGCCGGGCAGCAGTGCGGGGCCGAGCACGACGTCGGCGGCCTGCTGGCGGCCCACCAGTTCCGGGGCGACGGCCTGGCCCGGGAGCCGCAGCGGGGCGGCGGCCGGACCGGGGCCGCGCAGCCGGTCGTAGGCGGCGGGGGAGAGGATCCGCAGCCCGCCGAAGCCGCGGGCGACCGGGTGGCCGTCGCGCTCGACCTCGGCGTGCACCCGCAGCGCGGCCAGCCGCCCGTACCGCATCCGGACGTCGTGGCAGGTGATCCGGAGCATCAGCTCGGTGGGGGCGGCGGTGACCGCGAGACCCTCCAGGCCGGCCGGGCCGAGGGTGTAGCCGAGCTCGTCGAGCACCGCGTGGTGGTCGTGCGGGACGCCGAACCCGGCGTGGCCGACCAGCAGGGCGGCCTGACGGACCGTCTCGGCCATCAGCACCGGGTCGTGGTGACGGTCGCCGGGCAGCCGGTAGAAGCCGTGCAGCCGCGGCCACTGGGCGCCGAGCAGGAAGTCGTACGGACCGGTGGCCTGCCAGCCGGTGATCAGCACCTCGGCGACCGAGGAGCGGCGCACCAGGGTGCGCGAGACGGTCCGTTCGTGGAAGTCGTAGCGGCCCGGACCCGCGTGGACGGGGCCGGGGTGGGGATACGGGGCGTCGCCGTCCGTCGCGGTGAACACTGGCATGACGGGCCCCACTCCCGGGTGTCGGTCGGCCGGCCGAGTGGGCGGCCCTGTCAAAACATACAGGCCACCCGGTTTCTGCTCCCCCTGCGGGGCCGACGCCGGTGCGCGCCCGCTGTGTCCACGGTACCCGCGCTCCGGCCTGCGGCAACGTCCGACCGACCAGCTCCTGCCCGTGAGCGGGGGGCAGTTCCCCCCTGGACGGCGGGGGCCGGACAGGGGCTAGATTAGATACCAACCATGCGGTTTCGGGCGGTCGCGGCGCGCCACCGACGGTCCGCAGAAGGGGCACCGCAGAACCGACGGCGGCGCCGTGACAGCAACCGGGCGGGCCGCAGCCCGCCGCGGCCGGGGCCGGAGGGGCCGAGTGGCTAAGCAGGAACGGGCGGGGCGAACCAGGCAGGCCGTGCTGCTCGCCGCGGCGGACACCTTCGCGGACGCGGGCTTCGAGTCGGCCAGCCTGGTCGACATCAGCCGCCGGGCGGGCGTCAGCAAGGGCGCGCTCTACTTCCACTTCGTCTCCAAGCAGGCGCTGGCGGACGGGGTCCGCACCGAGGCCGCCGACACCATCGGCCTGGCGGTGCTGCGCGCGCTGCGCGGCGGTGGGCCGGCCGTCCAGGAACTCGTCGACCTCACCCATGAACTGGCCCGGCTGCTGCGGGAGGACGTGGTGGTCCGGGCCGGCGTGCTGCTCGGCCTCGGCGGGCGGCCGGCGGGCTGCGGCTCCGGTGCGGTGGTGGCCCCGGCCGGATCGCCGCCGGAGCCCTCGGCGGACGCCTGGCGGAGCCTCACCGCCGTCTTCCACGTCCTGCTCGACCGGGCGTCGGCGGCCGGCGACCTGCGCCCCGGGCTGGACCGCGCCCAGGCGGCGGGGCTGCTCACCACCCTGGCGGCCGGCCTGGTCCTGTTCGCCGCCGAGTCCACCGGCCGGCTCGCCCCCGCCGCGATCAGCGGCCTCTGGTCGGCCGCCCTGCCGTCCCTCGTCCCGGACGACCGCCTGACGGACTACCGGATCTAGGCACCCGGGAACCTAGGCGAGCGGGCGGGGAACAGCCCAGGCCGTGTTCAGGCGGGCGAGGGCGCCCGGTTCGACCAGGCCGGGCAGCAGGAGCGCCCAGAGGTCGGCCATCCGCTGCAACAGGTCCCTGCGGTCCGTCAGCACCTGGGAGCTGAGCTGGATGCCGGTCACCGCGCCGGTGATCACCCCGGCGGCGGTCGCCGGCCGCACCCCCGGGTGCAGCTCGCCGGCCTCCCGCGCCTGCTCCAGCAGCTCGCGCGCGGCGTCCGTCCAGCCCTGGTAGGCGCCGATCTGCGGCTGGGTGAAGCTGCCGTGCTCGATGGTCAGCCGGATCGCGCCGCGCAGCAGCGGGTCGTCCAGCAGGGCGTGCGCGAAGGCGTAGCCGAGGTCGATGACGGTCTGCATCGGGCTGCCGGAGGAGGGCTGCCAGGTGGCCAGCCAGCCGCCCTGGCTCTCGATCACGGCGAGCGCCAGCTCCTCCTTCGACGGGAAGTGGAAGTAGAGCGCGCCCTTGGTGACGCCGGCGCGTTCCAGGATCTCGGCCATGGTGGCGCCCGCGTAGCCGCGTTCGTCGAACACCTCGGCCGCGGCGCGCAGCACCGTCTGGCGGGTCGCCAGCGCCCGGGCCTGCCTGGCCATCGCAGCCTCCCTGGTCTCTGTCGTCGGCAGCGGCTGGATCCTACGGGGGCGGGCCGGGTGGCTGCCCCCGTACCGTGCGGTAGCGATCCTTTCGAGCCGTTCGCCGCTCCGGGCGCCGGTGCGCGCCGGTCGCGGGCGTCCGCCGCGGGTGGAACGCCGCCGGCCGGCCACCCGCGCACAGG
>NZ_JBHVER010000107.1:0-26266 GCF_042802195.1 Kitasatospora sp. NPDC057500
GGGGGGGGGGGCCCCCCGCGGGCGCGCCCCCCCGGGGGGGCGCCCGCGCTCCGGCGACGGGGCGGGGCCCGGTGTCAACCGGTTTCCGGACCGCCCGGCTCCCCCTCGCCGCTGCCGGCCCGGTCGTTTCCGGTCCGGTCGTTGCCGGCCTGGTCAGTGCCTGCCTGCCCGCTGCCCGCCTGGTCGCGTTCGGCCGCGAAGTGGCAGGCCGACTCGTGTGCGGCCGAACCGCTCAGCCAGCCCGGTACGGCCAGCAGCGGGACCTCCACCGCGCACTTCTCCTGCGCCTTCCAGCAGCGGGTGCGGAAGCGGCAGCCGGACGGCGGGTTGGCCGGCGAGGGCACGTCACCGGTCAGCACGATCCGGTCCCGGCTCTCGCGCGCCGTCGGGTCCGGCACCGGCACCGCGGACAGCAGCGCCTGGGTGTACGGGTGCGTGGCGTGGTCGTAGATCTCCCGGTCGCTGCCGATCTCGACCAGCTTGCCGAGGTACATCACGCCGACCCGGTCGGAGATGTGCCGGACGATCGAGAGGTCGTGCGCGATGAACATGTACGAGAGGTTGAACTCGCTCTGCAGCTGCTCCAGCAGGTTGATCACCTGCGCCTGCACCGAGACGTCGAGCGCCGAGACGGGCTCGTCGCAGATGATGATCTCCGGCTTGAGCGCGAGGCCGCGGGCGATGCCGATGCGCTGGCGCTGGCCGCCGGAGAACTGGTGCGGGTACCGGTTGATGTACTCGGGGTTCAGGCCGACGACGTCCAGCAGGTCCTGGACGGCCTTGCGGCGGTCGCCCTTCGGCGCCACCTCGGGGTGGATCTCGAAGGGCTCCCCGATGATGTCGCCGACCGTCATCCGGGGGTTGAGCGAGGTGTACGGGTCCTGGAACACCATCTGGATGTTGCGCCGCACCGCCTTCAGCGCCGACCCGGAGAGCCGCGAGATCTCCTCGCCCTTGTAGCGCACCGAGCCGCCGGTGGCCGGCTCCAGGTTCATCAGCACCTTGGCCAGCGTCGACTTGCCGCAGCCCGACTCGCCGACGATGCCCAGCGTCTCCCCCTGCATCAGGTCGAACGAGACCCCGTCGACCGCCTTCACCGCACCGACCTGCTTCTTGAACAGCACGCCCTTGGTCAGCGGGAAGTGCTTGACCAGGTCCCTGACCTCCAGGATCGGCTCGCCGCGCGCCACCTCCTGCTCGAAGGCGGCCTCCACCGGCGACTCGACCGGGCCGGCCCCGTCAACGGTCATGGAGGGTCTCCTTCCAGAAGAAGCAGGCGCTGCCCCGCCCGGCCAGTTCGGTGCCGTCGTCCTCGGTGACCTGGAACAGCTCCGGCACCTGCTGCCGGCAGATGTCCTGGGCGCGCGGGCAGCGCGGGTTGAACGCGCAGCCCGGCGGGATCCGCAGCAGGTTGGGCGGCAGCCCCTTGATCGCGTACAGCTCCTGGCCCTTCTGGTCCAGGCGTGGGATCGAGTCCAGCAGCCCGCGGGTGTACGGGTGCGCCGGGCGCGCGTAGAGCTCGTGCACCGGGGCCGTCTCCACGATCCGGCCCGCGTACATCACCGCGATCTTGTCCGCGACGTCCGCGACCACGCCCAGGTCGTGGGTGATCAGGATCAGGCCCATGTGGTACTCGGCCTGGAGCTCCGCGAGCAGGTCCATCACCTGGGCCTGCACGGTGACGTCCAGCGCGGTGGTCGGCTCGTCCGCGATGATCAGGTCCGGCTCCAGCGCCAGCGCCATGGCGATCATGATGCGCTGGCGCATACCGCCGGAGAACTGGTGCGGATAGTCGTTCACCCGCTGCCCGGCGGCGGGGATGCGCACCCGCTCCATCAGCTCGACGGCCTTCTCCTTGGCCGCTCTGCGCGAGGTGCCGTGGTGGGCCCGGAACATCTCGCCGAGCTGGAACCCCACGGTGAGCACCGGGTTGAGCGAGGAGAGCGCGTCCTGGAAGATCATCGCGATCTTCTGCCCGCGGACCTTCCGCCGCGTCTCCTTGTCCATCTTCAGCATGTCCTCGCCCCGGAAGCGGATCTCGCCCCGGGGGATGCGGGCCGGGGGCATGTCGAGGATGCCCATGATCGCCTGGGCGGTCACCGACTTGCCGGAGCCCGACTCGCCGAGCACCGCCAGCGTCTCCCCGGCCCGGACGCTGTAGTTGACCCCGTTGACCGCCTTCGCCACCCCGTCCCGCGTGACGAACTCGACGTGCAGGTCGCGGACGTCGAGCAGCGGCCCCTCGTAGGGCGCCTCCCGCCGGTCCTTGCCGGTATCGACTGCTGTGGTCACGATGCGTCCCCTCGCTCAGCGCAGCTTCGGGTCGAGGGCGTCGCGCACCGCGTCGCCCAGCATGATGAAGGCCAGCACGGTGATGGAGAGCGCCGCGGCCGGGAAGAACAGGACGAACGGGGCGGTGCGGATCACCTTCTGGGCGGAGGAGATGTCGATGCCCCAGGAGATGGTCGGGTCCTGGAGGCCGATGCCGAGGAAGCTCAGCGTCGCCTCGGTGGCGATGTAGCCGCCCAGCGCGATGGTCGCCACCACGATCACCGGGGCGACCGCGTTCGGCAGGATGTGCCGGAACATCAGCCGGCCGGTACCGGCACCGAGCGCCTTCCCGGCCACCACGAAGTCGGACTGCTTGACCGTCAGCACCGCGCCGCGCATGACGCGGGCGATCTGGGTCCAGCCCAGCACGCCGAGCGCGATGACCACGCTCCACACCGTGCGGGTGGCGAAGGCGTTCAGCAGCACCAGCGCGCCGAGCAGCAGCGGGATGCCGAAGAAGATGTCGATGATCCGGGAGAGCAGCGCGTCCACGGTGCCGCCGAAGTAGCCGGCCACCATGCCGGTCAGCCCGCCGAGCAGGGTGACCGTGGCGGTGACGAAGATGCCCACGGTGATCGAGGCCCGGGCGCCGTAGACCACCCGGGCGTAGATGGAGCGGCCCTGCCCGTCGTAGCCGAACCAGCCGGCGCCGAAGAAGTCCGTCCAGTCCGGCCGCTTGAGGTAGTTGTTGACCAGGTCGGCCTTGCGCGGATCGGCGTCGGTGAACGCCCCGGGGAAGACCGCCATCACGATCAGCAGCAGGATCAGCACCGCCGAGATCAGGAAGATCGGCCGCCTGCGCAGGTCGCGCCAGGCGTCGCCCCAGAGGCTGCGGGCCTCCTCCCGCTTCTCCGGGTCGGGCTCGACCAGGGTCTCCTGCTCGACCGCCATGCCCTGCTCACCGGCGTAGTCCAAGTGGTCCACCCCCGGTTTGGGATGCGGCTCGAAGGAGTCCTCGTCGTGGATGTCAGGCATAGCGGATCCTCGGGTCCAGGACCGCGTAGAGCAGGTCGACGACGAGGGAGGCCACCAGGTAGACGATCACCAGCACGGTGACGATGCCGACCACGGTCGGCCCCTCCTTCTGGTTGATCGCCCGGTAGAGGACGTTTCCGACGCCCTGCACGTTGAAGATGCCCTCGGTGACGATCGCGCCGCCCATCAGCGCGCCGAGGTCGGTGCCGAGGAAGGTGACCACCGGGATGAGCGAGTTGCGCAGCAGGTGCCTGGTGACGATGGTGCGCCGGGGCAGGCCCTTGGCCACCGCGGTGCGCATGTAGTCGGCCCGCAGGTTCTCGCCGATGGAGGTGCGGGTGAGCCGGGCGACGAAGGCGAGCGAGAGCGAGCCCAGCACGATCGCCGGGAGGATCAGCTGGGAGAGGTCCCTGGAGTCCTGGACGGTCGGGGTGACCCAGCCGAGGTTGGTCGCGAAGACGGTCTGGGCGATGTACGCGAGGACGAAGACCGGGATGGAGATCACCAGCAGGGTGAGGATCAGCACCAGGGTGTCCTGCACGCTGCCGCGCTTCAGGCCGGAGACCAGGCCCAGCAGCAGGCCGAAGACCATCTCGAAGGCGAAGGCCAGCAGGGCCAGCCGGATGGTGACCGGGAAGGCGTCCGCCATGATGTCGGAGACCGGACGGCCGGTGAAGCTGGTGCCGAAGTCCCCCTGGAAGAGGTTCCCCATGTAGTGCAGGTACTGCTTCCAGATCGGCTGGTCCAGGTAGTACTTGTGCTTGAGGTTGGCCACCACGGCGGGGTCCGCGGCCTTCTCCCCGAACAGCGCCGCGACCGGGTCGCCCGGCAGCGTGTAGACCATCAGGAAGATCAGCAGCGTGGTGCCGAAGAACACCGGGATCATCTGCAGCACCCGCCGCAGCACGTAACTGCCCATTCGAGCCTCCTTCCTGGAGACGTGATCGAGTGCCCGGGCCCCGCCCTCCGTGCGGAAAGGACGGGGCCCGCGCGGGACGACTCGTCAGCCCGTGACCTCGACCTGGGTCCAGGCCGGGTTGCCGAAGGAGTCGAACTTCACGTTCTGGACCCTGGTGGAGTAGCCCGAGGTGGTGCGGTAGTACCAGAGCGGGATGGCCGGCATGCCGCTCGCCAGCACGGCCTCGGCCTGCTGGTAGCCGGTCACCGAGTCGCCGACGCTGGCGGCCTGGTCGGCCTGGGTGGCGAGCTGGTCGAACTGCGGGTTGCTGTAGCCGAAGTCGTTGGACGCGGCTCCGGTGCGGTACACGTCGGCGAGGAAGTTGGCGTTCAGGGGGTAGTCCTGGACCCAGCCGGTGCGGAAGGCGCCGTTGATCTGGTGGCCGGTGATCGCGGCGCGGGCGGTCTTGAAGTCCGGCTTCGGGTCGCCCACGCAGTCCACGCCGGTGCTCTGCCGGATCGAGTTGCAGACCGCGTCGACCCACTCCTTGTGGCCGCCGTCCGCGTTGTAGGTGATGGTCAGCCGGTTGCCGGGGACGCCGCCGCCCTCGGTGATCAGCTGCTTGGCCTTGGTCGCGTCGAACGTGCAGAACTCACCGCACTGGCCGTCCTTGTAGCCCTCGACGCCCTCGGCCACCCAGGCGGTGGCCGGCTTGCGCGAGCCCTGGAGCACCGTCTTGGTGATGGTGTCCCGGTCGATCGCCATCGACAGGCCCTGGCGGACCTTCGCCTTGTCCGGGGAGGCCCAGTCGGCCTGGTAGAGGGTGAAGCCGATGTTCTGGATGGCGCCCTGCGGCTCGTCGACCGCCCGGTCGCCCAGGTCGGCCTTGTAGGTGGCCAGGGCGGAGGGCGGCACCTGGTCCATCACGTCCAGGTTGTTGGACTGCAGGTCCGCGTAGGCGGCCTCGGCGGTGCTGTACATCTTGAAGACGACACCGCCGTTCTTCGGCTTGTCGACGCCCTGGTAGCCCGGGTAGGCCTTGGTGACCACCTGCTGGTTGTGGTCCCAGCTGACGAACTGGTAGGGGCCGTTGCCGACCGGCTTCTGCCCGTACCCGGAGGGGTCGCCGAAGAAGGCGTCCGGCAGCGGGGAGAAGGCGATGTAGCCGAGCTTGTACTCGAAGTACGAGACCTTGCCGCTCAGCTTGACGGTGAAGTGCAGGTCGTCCGTGACGGTCAGCCCGGACATCTTGTCCGCGGTCGGCTGGCCGCTCGCCGGGTGGACGTCCTGGTAGCCCTCGATGTCGGAGAACCAGGAGCTGTTGATCTGGTTGTTTGCGGTGCTCGCGCCCCAGTTCCAGGCGTCCACGAAGTTCTTGGCGTGCACCGGCGTGCCGTCGTGGAACGTCCAGCCGTCCTTCAGCGTGACGGTGAAGGTCTGCGAGTCGCTGGTCTCGATCGTGTCCGCGACCTGCATCCGGATCTTCGCGTTCGAGGGGTCGTAGTCGACCAGCCCCTTGAACAGGTTCTGAATGATGCGCCCGCCACCGGTCTCGTTGGCGTTGGCCGGCTGCAGCGGGTTCTGCGGCTCGCTGCTCTGGTAACTGAAGGTCTTGCTGCTGTCCGACGAACCGCTGCTGCCGCCCCCGTCGCTGTCGTTGCTGCATCCGCCGGCCACCAGGGCCACGGACGTCGCTGCGGCGAGGACCCATCGAGCACGGGTGGCCACGGGCATGAAGGTCCCTCCTCAAGGTGTGTGACGCATCACACCCCATGAGAAGGTCGCCCGCCCGGCGGCGCGAGCTGGGGACCCCCGGACGGGTGCACCTTCCGTGACCGTTGTTGACGCCCCGGCGGACCGGGCGCGCGAACGCCGGAGGGGCCCGTCGCCGTGAACGGCGGCGGGCCCCTCCGGGCGGGACCGGGCGGGCGGTCAGACCGCGGCCGTCTCCCGGACGGCGGCGAAGTGGCACGCCGACTGGTGCTTGGCCGGGCCGCTCAGCACCTCGGGCACCGCGAGCAGCGGGACCTCGGTCGAGCAGCGCTCCTCCGCCTTCCAGCAGCGGGTGCGGAAGCGGCAGCCGGACGGCGGGTTGGCCGGCGAGGGGATGTCACCGGTCAGGATGATCCGGTCGCGGTTGGCGCGCGCCTCCGGGTCCGGCACCGGGACGGCGGAGAGCAGCGCCTGGGTGTACGGGTGGGTGGCGTTCTCGTAGATCTCCTCGTCCGTGCCGATCTCGACCATCTTGCCGAGGTACATCACGCCGACGCGGTCGGAGATGTGCCGGACGATGGAGAGGTCGTGGGCGATGAACATGTAGGAGAGCTCGAACTCGTTCTGGAGCTGCTCCAGCAGGTTGATCACCTGGGCCTGGACGGACACGTCGAGCGCGGAGACCGGCTCGTCGCAGATGATGACCTCCGGCTTGAGCGCGAGGCCGCGGGCGATGCCGATGCGCTGGCGCTGGCCGCCGGAGAACTGGTGCGGGTACCGGTTGATGTACTCGGGGTTCAGGCCGACGACGTCCAGCAGGTCCTGGACGGCCTTGCGGCGGTCGCCCTTCGGCGCCACCTCGGGGTGGATCTCGAAGGGCTCGCCGATGATGTCGCCGACCGTCATGCGCGGGTTGAGCGAGGTGTACGGGTCCTGGAACACCATCTGGATGTTCCGGCGGACGGCCTTGAGGGCCGCGCCGGACAGCTTGGAGATGTCCTCGCCCTTGAACAGCACCTGGCCGGAGGTGGCCCGCTCCAGGTTCATCAGCACCTTGGCCAGCGTGGACTTGCCACAGCCGGACTCGCCGACGATGCCGAGCGTCTCGCCCTTCCCCAGCTCGAAGGAGACGCCGTCGACGGCCTTGACGGCGCCGACCTGCTTCTTGAACAGGATGCCCTGGGTCAGCGGGTAGTGCTTGACCAGGTCCTTGACCTCCAGGATGGGCTCAGCCATGGAGGGTCTCCTTCCAGAGGTGGCACGCGCTGCGGCGGCCGGTGAGCTCCTTGCCGTCCTTGTCGGTCACCTGGTGCAGCTTCGGGATCTCCGTGCGGCACAGGTCGGTGGCGACGTCACAGCGGGGGTTGAACGCGCAGCCGGCCGGAACCTTCAGCAGGTTCGGGGGCAGGCCCTTGATCGCGTACAGCTCCTGGCCCTTCTGGTCCAGGCGCGGGATGGAGCGGAGCAGGCCCTTGGTGTACGGGTGCGCCGGGTTGGCGTACAGCTCGTGCACCGGGGCGGTCTCGACGATCCGGCCGGCGTACATCACGGCGATCTTGTCCGCGACGTCGGCGACCACGCCGAGGTCGTGGGTGATCAGGATCAGGCCCATGTTGTACTCGGCCTGGAGCTCCGCGAGCAGGTCCATCACCTGGGCCTGGACGGTGACGTCCAGGGCGGTGGTGGGCTCGTCGGCGATGATCAGGTCGGGCTCCATGGAGAGCGCCATGGCGATCATGATGCGCTGGCGCATACCGCCGGAGAACTGGTGCGGGTAGTCGCTGACGCGCTGCTTGGCGGCGGGGATGCGCACCCGCTCCATCAGCTCGATCGCCTTCTCCCGGGCCTCCTTCTTGGAGGCGCCGCGGTGCACCCGGAACATCTCGCCGAGCTGGGCGCCGACGGTCATCACCGGGTTGAGCGAGGAGAGCGCGTCCTGGAAGATCATCGCGATCTTCTGGCCGCGGATCTGCCGGCGCTCCTCGTCCTTCATCGTGAGCATGTCCTGCCCGCGGAAGAGGATCTGGCCCTGGGAGATCTTGCCGGGGGGCATGTCGAGGATGCCCATGATGGTCTGGGCGGTCACCGACTTGCCGGAGCCCGACTCGCCGAGCACCGCCAGGGTCTCACCGGCGGCCACGGAGTAGTTGACGCCGTTCACGGCCTTGGCGACGCCGTCCCGGGTGTGGAACTCCACGTGGAGGTCCTTGACCTCCAGCAGCGGGGTGCCAACCTCCAGGCGGCCGCTCTTCTGGTTCTTCTCGATCACGGTGGTCATCGGGTCGTCACCTCTTCTCTCAGCGGAGCTTCGGGTCGAGGGCGTCGCGCACCGCGTCGCCGAGCATGATGAAGGCCAGCACGGTGATGGACAGCGCGGCCGACGGGAAGAGCAGGACGTGCGGCGCGTCCAGGAAGCGGACCGAGGCGTCGCTGATCATCAGGCCCCAGGAGATCTGCGGCGGCTGGACGCCGATGCCCAGGTAGGACAGGGCGGCCTCGGCGCCGATGTAGACACCCAGGGAGATCGCGGCCACGACGATGACCGGCGCGATGGCGTTCGGCAGGATGTGCCGGAAGGTGATCCGGCCCGAGCCGGCGCCCAGCGCGCGGGCGGCCATCACGTAGTCGTTGTTCTTGTTGGCCAGCACGGAGGCGCGCATGATGCGGAAGATCTGCGGCCAGCCGAGGACGGCCATCACCAGCGAGACGCTGTAGGCGTTGCCGGCCCACGGGATCATCGACATGATCAGCATGCCGCCGAGCAGCAGCGGGATCGAGAAGAAGATCTCGGTGAAGCGGGACAGGATCGAGTCGACGATCCCGCCCTTCCAGCCGGCCCAGAGGCCGAGCAGGGCGCCGACCACGGTGACCACCAGGGTGGTCACGATGCCGACGATGATCGAGTTGCGGGCGCCCCACACCGTACGGGTGTAGACGTCGCAGCCCTGGACGTCGAAGCCGAACCAGTGGTCCGCACTCGGCCGCTTCAGGGAGTCAGCCAGGTCGCAGGCGTCGCCGTCGAACGGGCTGCCCTTGGTGAACAGGCCCGGCGCGATCGAGATGACCAGGAGGAAGAAGACCAGCACGGCACCGATGATGAAGACCGGGTTGCGGCGCAGGTCGCGCATCGCGTCGGTCCAGAGGCTGGCGACGCGCTCCGGCTTCTCGGTCTTGGCCTTCGGCTGGTTGTCCTCGGGCTGGGTCTCGGCGCCCTTGGTGATGGTGTCACTCATAGCGGATCCTCGGGTCGAGCACGGCGTACAGCAGGTCCACGAGCAGGGTGGTGACCAGGTAGATCAGCACCAGCAGCGTGACGACGCCGACGATGATCGTGCCCTGCTTCTGGTACACGGACTGGGCGAGCAGACCGCCGATGCCGTGGATGTTGAAGATCTTCTCGGTGATGACCGCGCCGCCCATCAGACCGCCGAGGTCGGCACCCAGGAAGGTGACGATCGGGATCAGCGCGTTGCGCAGGGCGTGCCGGCCGACCACCCGACGGCGCTTCAGACCCTTGGCGACCGCGGTACGGACGTAGTCCGTGCGCATGGTCTCCATGAGGCTGGTGCGGGTCAGACGGGCGACGTAGGCCAGCGACAGCGAGGCCAGCACCAGGGCCGGGAGCAGGTAGGCGCGGAGCCCGTCCTCCTCGTTGAACGAGACCGCGAAGATCTCGATGCCGTAGTCGTTCTTCAGCTTGACGCCGAGCACCAGCTGGAGCACGAAGCCGGTGACGAAGACCGGGATCGAGATGACCAGCAGGGTGCTGATGAGGACCAGCTGGTCCAGGAACTTCCCCTTGCGCAGGGCCGCCAGCACACCCGCCGCGACACCGATGACCGCCTCGAAGACGAAGGCGACCAGAGCGAGATTGACGGTGTACGGGAACGCCTCGCCGATCATCTCGCTCACCGGGCGACCGGTCAGGCTCTCGCCCAGGTCACCCTGGAAGACGCCGGTGATGTAGTTCCAGTACTGAACGATGAACGGGTCGTTCAGGTGGTACTTGTTGCGGATCATCTCCGCGACGATCGGGTCGGCTCGCTTCTCGCCGGCCAGCGCCTGCACCGGGTCACCGGGCAGCGAGAACACGACGAAGTAGATCAGGAATGTCGCACCGATCAGAACAGGGATCGCCTGTATCAGTCGGCGGATCACATAGCGGCCCATCAGACCTCCACACTTTCGGACAAGGAAGGGAGGCGGGCGGAGCCGGACTGTGGTCCGGTCCACCCGCCCCCTATCGTCTGCGTCTCAGATCAGCCGGCGAGCTCGACCTCGTCCAGGTTCATGCGACCCTGGGCGTCGGTGTCGAAGTTCTTGATCTTCTTGGAGTACGCGGCGGAGGACATGTAGGTGTAGACCGGGATGTACGGCAGCTCCTGGATCAGGATGTCGTCGGCCTGCTGGTACAGCTTCTGACCCTCCTCCGGAGTCTTCGCCTGGTCGGCCTGGTCCAGCAGCGCCTCGAACTGCTCGTTGACGTAACCGCCGTAGTTCGAGCCGTTCTCGATCGCGACCTTGGAGAAGATCGGACGCAGGTAGTTCTCGATCGACGGGTAGTCCATCGACCACGCCATGCGGAAGCCGCCGGAGTACTGCTTGTCGCCCAGCGCGTCCAGGATCTTGCCGAACTTCTCGAACGGCTTGGTGGTGACCTCGACGCCCAGGTTCTTCTTCAGCTGGTTGGCGACGGCCTCGATCCACTCCTTGTGGCCGCCGTCGGCGTTGTAGCCCAGCTCGATGGTGTTGCCCGGGACGCCGCCGGCCGTGTCGAAGAGCTGCTTGGCGGCGGCCGGGTCGTACTTGGCCGCGTCGCCCATGGCGCCCTTGCGGTAGCCCGGGATCAGCGGGTTGATGAAGTCATCGGCCGGGACGCGGGTGCCCGAGAAGATGGTCTTGGTGATCGCCTCGCGGTCGATCGCCATCGAGATCGCCTTGCGGATCTCCGGCTTGCCGTAGGCGGCCGGGTTGGTGGCGATCGGGAAGCCGATGTAGCCGACGCCCGACTCCGGCTTGTAGATGTAGCGGTCGCCGAACTCGCCCTTGACCGTGCCCATGGCCGAGATCGGGAGCTTGTCGGTGGCCTGGATGTTGTCGGCGCGCAGGTCGTTGTACGCCGTCTCCAGCTTGTCGTAGATCTTGAAGGTGACGCCCTGCAGCTTCGCCTTGCCGTCAGCGGCCGGGAAGTTGTCGTAGCGCTTGACCTTGATCTGCTGGTTGTGCTCCCACTTCCCGTCCATCTGGAACGGGCCGTTGCCGATCGGGGCCTCCTCGAAGGACTTCTTGTCCTGGAAGAAGGCCTTCGGCAGCGGGTAGAAGGCGTTGTAGCCCAGCATGGTCTTGAACTGGGAGAACGGGTTGGTCAGGGTGACGGTGAAGGTCTTGTCGTCGACGACCGTCAGGCCCTTGAGCTTGTCGGTGGCCGGCTTCTTGTCCTTGCCCGGGGCCAGGTCGGCGGAGCCGTCGATCTTGGCGAAGAACGGCAGGCCCTCGGCCGCGTTGTCCTGGTTGGCACCCCAGTTCCAGGCGTCCACGAAGGACTGGGCGGTGACCTTCTCGCCGTTGTGGAAGGTGTAGCCGTCCTTCAGCTTGATCGTCCAGACCTTGCTGTCGGGGGACTCGATCGACTCCGCGACGCGCAGCTTCGGCTCGTTGGTCTTGTTGTCGTACTCGACCAGGCCGGCGAACAGCGCGTTCAGGACCTCGGCACCCTCGGACTCCGCGGTGTTCTGCGGGATCAGACCGTGCTGCGGCTCACCGAGCTGGACAGCGATCGTGCCGCCGCCGGAGGCAGCCTTGTCGTCGCTCTTCGAGCTGGTGCTGCAGGCGGTCGCCGCGAGGGCGATCGCGGTCGCCGCGACGATCCACTTGGTCTGGGTTGCACCACGCATGGGGGGATGCCTCCTGAATTCGACTTTCCAACGAGGAGGGCACCGCGGGGAGGTTGGTCCGGTCCGCCGTGCCGTCCGCGCTCGTGGTTTCGGCGCGCACCCCTGCGCGTTAACCCTTGACCCGAGCCTGACTGCACCCACTATGTGTCACGCACGGACACGAAAGTGACCACTGCCGATCTCAATTAGGTCACATGAACGGTCGGTAAGTTTCGAAAATCGGACATAAGAGACATACTCAGACAGGCATCAACCGGACAGTCGTCATGAATGACGGACTGTCACGTTCGCTCAGCGGACACCTTGGCGTGGTAGGCGCTATTCCGTTTATACGCGCGTCGACAGCGTGGAGTAGTTGAAAAAGTTCGCCCCCCTCTCCATCGGAAAGGGGGGCGAACGTTTCCGGCCAAAGCACCGCCGGAGGGGCTCAGAACGCCTTGATCACGCCTTCTTGGCGCGCGAGGCGGTACGGCCACGGTCCTTCTGGTCGAGCACGACCTTACGGATGCGAACCGTCTCCGGGGTCACCTCGATGCACTCGTCCTCGCGGCAGAACTCCAGCGACTGCTCCAGCGAGAGCTTGCGCGGCGGGACGATCGACTCGGCGACGTCGGCGTTCGACGACCGCATGTTGGTGAGCTTCTTCTCCTTGGTGATGTTGACGTCCATGTCGTCGGCGCGCGAGTTCTCGCCGACGATCATGCCCTCGTACACCTCGGTGCCCGGGTCGCAGAAGAGCACGCCGCGCTCCTGGAGGTTGGTCATCGCGAAGGCGGTGACCACACCGGCCCGGTCGGCGACCAGCGAGCCGTTGTTGCGGGTGGTCAGCTGGCCGAACCACGGCTCGTGGCCCTCGTGGATCGAGTGCGCGATGCCGGTGCCGCGGGTGTTGGTCAGGAACTCGGTCCGGAAGCCGATCAGACCGCGGGACGGGACGACGAACTCCATCCGGACCCAGCCCGAGCCGTGGTTGGACATGTTGTCCATCCGGCCCTTGCGGATGCCCATGAGCTGGGTGACGGCACCCATGTGCTCCTCGGGCACGTCCACGGTCAGGCGCTCGACCGGCTCGTGGGTCTTGCCGTTGACCTCCTTGGTGACCACCTGCGGCTTGCCGACGGTGAGCTCGAAGCCCTCGCGGCGCATGGTCTCGATCAGGATGGCCAGCGCCAGCTCACCGCGGCCCTGCACCTCCCAGGCGTCCGGGCGCTCGGTGTCCAGGACGCGCAGCGAGACGTTACCGATCAGCTCGCGGTCCAGGCGGTCCTTCACCTGGCGGGCGGTGACCTTGCGGTCGACCCGGCCGGAGGACTTGGCGTCCGCGCCCTTGCCGCTGCCGCCCCGGCCGACCAGCGGCGAGGTGTTGGTGCCGATGGTCATCGAGATGGCCGGCTCGTCCACCGTGATCAGCGGCAGCGCGATCGGGTTCTCCGGGTCGGCCAGGGTCTCGCCGATCATGATGTCGGAGATGCCGGCGACGGCGCAGATGTCACCGGGGCCGGCGACCTCGGCCGGCTTGCGGGTGAGCGCCTCGGTCATCAGCAGCTCGGAGATGCGGACGTTGGAGATGGTGCCGTCGCGCTTGATCCAGGCCACCGTCTGGCCCTTGCGCAGCTCGCCCTGCTCGACGCGGAGCAGCGCGATGCGGCCGAGGAAGTTGTCGGCGTCCAGGTTGGTGACGTGGGCCTGGAGCGGGGCGTCCGCGTCGAAGGTCGGGGCCGGGACGTGCTCCAGGATGGTGGAGAAGAACGGCTCCAGGTTGTCGCTGTCGCCGGGAACGGTGCCGTTCTCCGGCTTGGTCAGCGAGGCGACGCCGTCACGGGCGCAGGCGTAGACGATCGGGAACTCGATCTGGTCCTCGTCCGCGTCCAGGTCGAGGAAGAGGTCGTAGGTCTCGTTGATGACCTCGTCGATCCGGGCGTCCGGACGGTCGGTCTTGTTGATGCAGAGGATGACGGGCAGCCGCGCGGTGAGCGCCTTGCGGAGCACGAAGCGGGTCTGCGGCAGCGGACCCTCAGAGGCGTCGACCAGCAGCACGACCGCGTCCACCATCGACAGGCCGCGCTCGACCTCGCCACCGAAGTCGGCGTGGCCCGGGGTGTCGATGATGTTGATGGTGATCGGCGCGCCACCGTCCTTGGGGTGGTACTTGACCGCGGTGTTCTTCGCGAGAATGGTGATGCCCTTCTCGCGCTCCAGGTCGTTGGAGTCCATCATCCGGTCGTCCAGCTGCTGGTGGGCGGCGAAGGCACCGGCCTGCTTGAGCATGGCGTCGACCAGGGTGGTCTTGCCGTGGTCGACGTGGGCGACGATAGCGACGTTACGGATGTCGTTGCGCGTGGGCATGCCTAGCGGATTCTCCCGGAATCGTGGGTTACGGCGCCCGGCTGCGTGACGCGCACTTGCGGCCCCTCGGCCGCCACCACCCGTTCCGCCTGCTACTACCGGTCCACCCGCCGGGCAGGACATGCCACGGCTTCCTCCTATGGTACGGGGAACCGCCCAGCTCGGCCGAAACGGGCACTGCGCGCGGGACCAAGATCACAGGTCGGTCACTTCCCCTTCACCCGGCGCACGCCGTGGGCCAGGGTGTGCACCTGTGAAAAGACTGCGCTCGCTGGTGACCTGGTTGATCGTCCTCGCCGGTCTCATCCTCATCCTGGGCTCGGACGGAGCCGACCGGGACAACGCCCTCCGCCACGGCCTCGCGTTCGTGCTCGGCAGCGCGGTGCCCCGGACGTCCGCGGAACTCTGGGTGCTGCTGACCGGGCGGTTCGGCGGCAAGCGGGTGCTGTCGGTCGTCGTCGGCTCGGGCCGGGTGGCCGCCGCGGCGACGGTCGGCGGGGTGCTGTTCGAGCTCCGGCGCTTTCCGACGGCGCTGCGCATCTTCTGGGTGATCGACTCCGGTCGGCTGGTCCGGCTGCGGCTCTGGCTCTCGGCCGTGCTGCTGACCGCCGGCCCGGCAGCGCTCGCCTGGTGGCTCTGGACCTCCGACCAGCGGTTCGCGGCCGGCGGCATCGCCCTGGCGCTCGTCGTCCGGATCGTCCGCGGGTTCGGGGACCCCTACTGCTTCGGCTCCCAGCTGCTGCGGCTGCCGTTCCAGCCGTCGTCCGTCGTCCCCGCCTCCGAGGCCGGGTTCCGGGCCACCGCCGCCCTCCTCCAGGGCCGGTTCTCCGCGGCCAGGGAGGCCGCCCCCCTGATGGCACCGGAGGACAACCCCGGGGTCACCCGGGCCAAGCTCGCCCTCGGCGACGGCCACTACGCCGAGGCCGAGGAGCGGGCCCGCGCGGAGCAGGCCGCACAGCACCATCCCGTCCTCCTGGTGGAGGTCGGCCTGGTGCTGACCAGTGCGATCGTCGGGGCGGGGGACTCCGGCGGTCTGCCCCCGACCAGCGCGCTGCCGCGGCTGATGGCCGCCGTGCAACTGTTCGGCGGCGACCCGCGGATGCTGGAGCTGAGCGTCCCCGCCCTGATCGACCTGGCCCGGTGGGAAGGGCGCCCGGACGACGCGGTGGCCCTCGGGCTCAAGCAGCGCGGCCTGCACCGCTCGCTGATCTGGCGGGCCGAGTCGAGCTGTGCGCTGGCCGCCGCGCTCGGCGCCGCCGGCCGGATCGACGAGGCGCGCGAGGCGCTCGCCCGGGCCCGCAAGGAGTGCCCGGAGCTGGCCCGGACCGCGCTGGTCGAGCGGCAGCTGGCGGACTGGTCCGCCGCCCTGCCCGTCGAGGTCCGTTAGGGCGCCGACCAGCCCAGGTCCTGGAGGCGCGGGCGGGCCAGGCCCCAGACGCCGGCGCCCGCCACGCCGTTCCGCACCGCCATCAGCTCCGGGCGCTGGAAGAGCGGCACCGAGTGGCCCAGCTGCCAGATCCGCACGTCGGCCTCCTGGAGCAGGGAGCGGCGGGCGGCCGGGTCCGCCTCGGCGGCGGCGCGGTCGAAGAGGCGGTCGATCTCCTCCGACCCGGCGCGCGCGTAGTTGCGGCCGGCCACCGGGACGCCGTCCGGGCCGGGACGGGGCTTGGCGTAGACGGGCCGCTGCCGGCCGGCCGGGCCGGGGCCGGCCGGCCAGCAGAACAGGGCGAGGTCCCAGTCCCCGGCCGCCAGGCGGTCGCGGACGAAGTCGTCCGCCGGCGCCTCGGCGACCCGGACCGCCGCCCCGGCCGCGCCGAGGTCCGCCGCCACCGCGTCGGCCGCCCGCCGGAGGGTCGCCGAACCGGCCGGGACCAGCAGGGTGAGCGCCAGTTCACGGCCGCCCCGGGCCCGGGTGCCCCCGGTGGCGGGGCGCTTCCAGCCGGCCGTGTCCAGCATCCGCCCGGGATCGGCGCCGCCCAGCGCGTCGGCGTCGTCCCGGTAGCCGGGCTGGTCGCCGGCCAGCAGGTGGTGGCCGAGCGGCGCGGCGGGCAGCCCGAACGGGGTCAGCGCGGCGTCGGCGGCGTGCCGGCGGTCGACGGCCCGGGCCAGCGCTCGGCGCAGCACCGGGTCGGTGAGCGTCTCGCGGGCGGCGTTCAGGGTGAGCTGGGCGAGGCCGGTCCCGGCGGCCCGGTGCAGGGTGACGCCGGGCAGCGCCCCGGCCAGGCGCAGCGCCTCGGCGGGGTCGGCCCCGGCGTGCTCGACCGCGGTGGTCAGCGGGGCGAGGTCCAGCCGGCCCCGGGCCAGTTCCTCGGTCCGCCGCTCGGCCGGGACGGCGAGGAACTCGATCCGGTCCGCCTTGGCCGGCTCGCCCCACCAGAACGGGTTGCGGACCAGGGTGGCCCTCCCGCCCGCCGGGTCGTACCCGTCGACCAGGAACGGGCCGGCGGTCGGGTGGGCGGTGCCGCCGGGCAGCGCGCGGCCGAAGGCGGCGGCGGTGGCGGTCTCGGCGGCGGGGTAGAGCGGGCCGAACAGGGCCTGCCACTCGCCGCAGGGCTGCCGGAAGGTGACCTTGACCTCGTGCGGGTCGGCGCCCTGGACGATGGAGTCGACGGCCGCGTAGCCGGCGGGGCCGGCGGCGGGGTGGGCGGGGTCGAGGCCGGAGAGCGCGGCCCGCTGGGCGATCAGGTCGGCGGCGGAGAGCGGGGTGCCGTCGCTCCAGACGGCGAGCGGGTTGAGGTGGTAGGTGACCACCTGGGGCAGCTGTCCGGGCGGGGTGGACTCGGCGGCGGTGAGGTAGTCCGGGTCCGGCGTCCACTCGCCGTGCGCGTCCGGCCGGAACAGCGCGGGGTAGAGGGCGTGCGCGATCAGCGCGGAGTCGGCGGTGGCGGCGGGCTGATGGACGTTCAGGGTGGCCGGGACGGAGTCGACGGCCCAGCGCAGGGTGCCGCCGTCGCGGACGGCGTCCCGGTCGGCCGGGTTGACGTCCCCGGTGACGACGGCCGGGGCGGGCGGCGCGGGGTCGGGCGTCCGGCCGCTGAGGGTCGGGACCGGGCCGCCGAGGCAGCCGGCCGTGGCACCGAGGGCGAGCAGCAGCGCGGCGGCTGCGACGGGGGGGCGGGCGCGCATGGCGGCCATCGAACGCCGCCCCCGCACGCCCGGCGGCCCCGACACGGCGCCGCACCCGACGATGCACCCGGTCAGCGGTACGCGGGACCGCCCCCTACAGCCCCAGCTCGAACCAGACGATCTTGCCCTTGGGGGTGCGCCGGCTGCCCCAGCGTTCGGCGAGCAGGCTGACCAGCTGGAGGCCGCGCCCGCCCTCGTCGGTCTCGTGGGCGCGCCGCTGGCGGGGCTGGGCGTAGCCGTCGTCCCAGACCTCGCACACCATGGTCCGGTCGCGCAGCAGCCGCAGCCGGATCTCGCCCCGGCCGTGCCGCAGCGCGTTGGTGACCAGCTCGCTGACCAGCAGCTCGGTGGTGTCGACCAGCTCGTCCAGGCCCCGGGCGAGCAGCCAGCTGCACGCGGCCTCGCGGGCCTTGGCGACCGAGGTGGGCTCGGGCGGCAGGAACCACTGGCCGACGGCGTCCGCCGGGAAGGCGTGCACCTTGGCCATCAGCAGCGCGATGTCGTCCTCGCCGTGGTGCGGGTTGAGCTCGCCGAGGACGTGGTCGCAGAGGTCCTCCAGGCCCTTGCCCCCGTCGGAGAGCGCGGTGCGGAAGGCCTTCAGGCCCTCGTCCAGCTGGTGCTTGCGGCTCTCCACCAGGCCGTCGGTGTAGAGGCCGAGCACGGCGCCGTCCGGGAGGGTCAGCTCGACCTCCTCGAAGGGCTCGCCGCCGACGCCGAGCGGCAGGCCGGGCGGGACGTCCAGCATCCGGGCCGGCTCGCCGGGGCCGAGCAGGACGGGCGGCAGGTGGCCGGCGTTGGCGAAGGTGCAGCGGCGGGTGACCGCGTCGTACACGGCGTAGACGCAGGTGGCCAGGTAGACCTCGCGGGCCTCCTCGTCGGCGGTGGAGGTGAGCCGCCCGTACGGGTTGGAGCGGCCGGTCGGGGCGGTGTCGTCGCCGAGGCCGCGGGCGATCTCGTCGAGCGCGGCCAGCACCTCGCCGGGCTCCAGGTCGAGCATCGCCAGGGTGCGCACGGCGGTGCGCAGCTGGCCCATGGCGACGGCGGCGCGCAGGCCTCGGCCCATGACGTCGCCGATGACCAGGGCGGTGCGGTTGCCGGGCAGCGGGATGACGTCGAACCAGTCGCCGCCGACCTCGGTGTTGTTGTTGCTCGGCAGGTAGCGGCAGGCGATCTCCAGGCCGCTGGCGACCGGGTTGCCCGGGGGCAGCAGGCTGCGCTGGAGGATCAGCGCGCGCTCGTGCTCGCGGCGGTAGAGCCGGGCGTTGTCGATGCAGACGGCGGCGCGGGCGACGAGTTCCTCGGCGATCGCGACGTCGCGGGCGTCGAAGGGCTCGCTGCCGATCGCCCGGGAGAGCTGGACCAGGCCGAGCACCTGGTCGCGGGCGACCAGCGGGACGATCAGCGTGGAGCGCAGCAGCGGGTCGGGGCCGGGCTCGGGGACGACGCTGCGGCCGGTGCGCAGCGCCCGGGCGTGCGGGGAGCGGCGCGGGTAGCAGAGGGTGCCGCCGGCCTCGGCGATGGGCAGGCCGGTGACCGAGCCGAGCACCGAGGAGGCGCCGCCGACCACGCTGGAGACGGCGACCCGGCGCAGTTCGCCGCTGCCGTCGGTGAGCACGTTGTCGCCGAGCCGGCCGGCGCTGGGCACGGTCTCGCCGGAGAGCAGCGCGGTGTAGAGGTCGACGGTGGCGAGGTCGCAGAACGGCGGGACGACGACGTCCAGCAGTTCCTTGGCGGTGGTCTCCAGGTCGAGGGTGGAGCCGATGTGGGCGCTGGCCTCGTTGAGCAGCGCGAGGTTGCGGCGCACGCCGTCGGCCTCGCGTTCGGCGACGTGCCGGCTGGTGACGTCGGAGACCTGTCCGGCGACGCCCATCGGCTGGCCGGCCGCGCCGTTGAGGCGGTAGAGCGAGACGGCCCAGAGCCGGTTGCCCTCGCGGGTCGGGACGGCGGCGTGGAAGCGCAGGTCGAAGACGGGCTCGCCGCTGGCGAGGACCTTGCGCAGGGCGGCGGTGAGCCGGTCGGCCTCGGAGCCGGGGAAGATGTCGTGGGCGGTCAGGCCCTCCAGGTCGGTGGGGGCGAGGCCCATCCCGGAGGCGAAGGCGTCGTTGACGCGCTGGAGGCGGAGCCGGTCGTCGAAGAGGACGAAGCCGGTCGGGGTCTGGCCGAAAACCGCCTCGGAAGCGGCCAGATCCGTCTCGATCCGGCGCAGCCGGCCGAGGTCGACCGCGAGGCACGTGGCGCCGGCGGCGGGCAGCTCGCTGTCCGGCATGAGGTACAGCTCGGCGAGGCCCTCGCCGCCGTCGGCGTGCCGGTACGGGGTGGTGCCGACCCACTCCTCGCCCGCCAGGGTGCGCTCCAGCCTGGCACGGCCGCGCTGCCAGAGCTCGCGCGGGACGAAGGTGGTCACCGGGTCAGCGCCGACCGCCTCCACGGCGGGGACGCCGAAGAACTCGGCCGCGCGGTCGCTCCACTGGCTGATCCGGCCGTCGGGGCCGATCGCGAAGGTGGCGACCCGGATGTAGTCGTAGATCGAGCCCGGATCACCGGCACCCCACCGCTGCTCCCCGGTCGCCGGCCGCGGGGCGCGGGCGGGTGCGGGCAGATGGCGGTGGGCAGGGGCGGGCACGTGTTGGGCGCCGGCCTGCCCGGGTACAGCGGCATGACCGCTGTTGCTCGGCGCACTGCGCGCCGGGGTGCTGTTCACGGACCGACCCCTCCAAACCCGCGACCGTCCGGATGTCGAGAAGACCGAGTATTCATCATCGAGGGGTACGTTCACACGCCCTCAACATCACAACATCAGATCGGGCGAAGGTTTTTGTCCTACCGCCCGCGCAACCACAATGCCACGCTCGCGCCCCCTGCCGGGGCGCGCGCTCCCCCGGACCCTTCCCGCCGCCCCGTTCAGCCCCCGGCCGCCTCCGCCTCCGGGGTGCCCGGCAGCGCCTGCTCGAACCAGACCACCTTGCCCATCCCCTCGGCCCTGGCCCCCCAGTGCAGGGCCAGCATGGTCACCAGCTCCAGCCCGCGTCCGCCCTCGTCCGCCTCGGCCGCGTGCCGCTCGCGCGGCGGGTCCGGCAGCGGGTCGGAGATCTCCACCAGCAGCGTCTCGCCGAGCGTCAGCCGCACCCCGATCGGCGCGCTGGCGTACCGGACTGCGTTCGTGACCAGCTCGCTGACCAGCAGCTCCGCGGTGTCGGTGAGTTCCTCGACGCCCCACTCGGCCAGCGTCGCGCGGACCAGTCGGCGGGCCCGGGAGACGGCGGTCGGCTCGGCGGGCAGGGTCCAGCCCGCCGTGGGGGTGCCGGCCTGCCCGTGGCCGAGCCGGGCCAGCAGCAGCGCCACGTCGTCCGGCTCGCGGCCCTGCTCCATGGTGTCCAGCACCGCCTCGCAGGCCGCCTGGATCGACGCGTAGGGCTCCTGGAGCACCGTGAGCAGCCGGCCGAGGCCCACGTCGAGGTCCTTGTCCCGGGACTCCACCAGGCCGTCGGTGCACAGCGCCAGCAGGCTGCCCTCGGGGATCTTCAGCTCGACGGCCTCGAAGGGGACGCCGCCGACGCCGAGCGGGGCGCCGGAGGGCAGCTCCAGGATCCGGCCGGCGCCCCCGGGCAGCGGGCCGCCGTTGCGGGTCGGCCCGTCGGCGCCGTCGCCCGGCACCACCAGGACCGGCGGGATGTGGCCGGCCTTGGCGGCGGTCAGGGTTGCGGTGGCCGGGTCGAACACCGCGTAGACGCAGGTGGCGAGCAGCGCCTCGTCCGGGCCCTGGGCGAGGTCGTCGGCCAGCTCGTGGACGTGCCGCAGCAGCACGTCCGGCGGCAGGTCGAGGGCGGCCAGCACGCGGACGGCGGTGCGCAGCCGGCCCATCGTCGCGGCGGCCCGCAGGCCGTGGCCCATCACGTCGCCGACCACCAGCGCGGTCCGGTCGCCGGGCAGCGGGATGACGTCGAACCAGTCGCCGCCGACCTCGGTGCCGCTGCTGCCGGGCACGTACCGGTAGGCGACCTCGACGCCGGTGGGCTGCGGGACCTGCTGCGGCAGCAGGGTGCGCTGGAGGGTGAGGGCGGCGGTGCGCTCGCGGGCGTACAGCCGGGCGTTGTCCAGCGAGGAGCCGGCCCGGTCCGCCAGTTCGACGGTGAAGGCCAGGTCGTCCCGGTCGAAGCCCTCGCGGTAGCCGGCCCGGCTGACCAGCAGCAGGCCGATCACGATGCCGCGGGCCCGCAGCGGCACCACCAGCATCGAGTGCACGCCCAGGTCGTGCGCGGCCTGCATCTTCGGGTCGCCGGCGTAGGTGACGTCGCTCAGCTGATCGGCGCCGGAGAGCAGCTCGGGCACGCCGGTGCGCAGCACCCGGCCGCAGGCGGAGTCCTCGGCGAAGGTGATCCGGGCGCCGCGCCGCAGCATCACCTCCACCTCGGGGCCGTCCTGGACGGAGGCGGTGCCGAGCTGGAGCAGCGAGGTGCGGCGGTCATGGCCGTGCCGGGGCAGGTCGTCACCGTGCGCGACGGCCTGGAGCAGGATGACGGCGGCGTGGTCGGTCAGTCTCGGCACCACCGCGCTCGCCAGCTCCTGCGCGATCCGCGAGGCGTCCAGCAGGTCACCGACCCGGGAGCCGAACTCGTTGAGCAGCGAGAGGCGGCGGCGGGCGTGCTCGACCTTCGCCACCGCCCGGTAACGCTCGGTGACGTCCATGACGGTGCCGGAGATGCCGAGGACCCGGCCGGCGCGGTCGGTCATCCGGCTGTAGGAGATCGAGCGGTAGCCGGAGCGGGCGGTCACCGGCGAGGCGAGGGTGACGTCGATCACCGGCTCGCCGGTGGCCAGCACCTGGCGCTGGATCGCGGTGATCTCGTCGGCGGCCCGCTCGGGCAGGGTCTCGCCGACGGTACGGCCGACGTGGTCCTCCGGCGTGACGCCGTTCATCTCGGCCAGGGTCCGGTTGACGGCGGTGTAGCGCAGCTCGGTGTCGAGGATCGCGATGCCCAGCGGGGACTGCTCGAACAGCGCGTCGCGCACCGCGAGGTCCCGCTCCACCGCCCGGACGGCCTCCGCCTCGGCCAGGTTGACCTGGAGGAACGGGGTGCCGTCGCCGTCCACCAGGAGCGAGATCCGGGCGTCCACCAGTACCGGGGCGCCCTCGCGGTCGCGCAGCTCGGCCGGCCCGGACCAGCGGCCGTGCCGCAGGGTGTCCTGGATCGCGGTCCGGACCCGGGCCACCTGGTCCTCGTCGGGGACCAGCTCGTCGATCCGGCGGCCGACCAGCAGTTCGTTGGGCCAGCCGAGCAGTTCCTCGGCGGCCGGGCTCCAGAGCACCACGCGGCCGGCGGTGTCGAGGATCGCGATGGCCACCCGGACCACGTCGAAGAGGCTGCCGCCCTCCACGCGCTCGCCCGCGGCGCCGGGGGCCTCCGGGACGGCGCGCGGGCCACCGGGGAACGGCCGGCCCGGACGGCTGCGCAGGCCCGCGCGGGGGGCCGCGTCGGGCACCGTGAGTGACGGGGCGGGCTGCACCGGCCGGGCGGACGCCGCCCCGTCGGGCACGCCCTCGCCGCGGCGGCGGTTCAGCACGCGGTCCGCGCCGCGGCGCAGCCGGGCGCGGGCGCCGGCGCCTCCCCCCGCGCCCGCCCGTCTCGCTCCCCCGCCCCCGTACCCGCTATTCGACACCGACGGGGCCTCCGGCTCTGCTCGGATCGGCGTCGCCGGCTGGGACGGCTCACCGATGGTGACGAATAGTGCCGAAAAGTGACATACCCAGCAGGACCAAGGCTATCCCGCCATAAGCACCGGCTTTTCCGATTTGCCCGATCCGTCGCTCCCACGCGTCGTTCCCGGGCGCGGGCCGGCGGCGCGCCGGTGCGGGCCGGTACCATCCGGGCCGCACCGCCCGGGCACCCGGCTTCAGGGGGCGGCGAGCAGCCGGGCGACCTCGGGGAGGACCTCGCGGTCGTGGTCCAGCCACTCGACGTCGGCCAGCTCGGCGGGGCCGAGCCAGCGCAGCTCGTCGTGGTCCTGCAACGGCCGCGGGTCCCCGGCGAGCAGTTCGGCCGCCCAGAGCCGCAGTTCCAGGCCCGGGCGCACCAGCCAGGCACCGGGCAGCCGGGTGAGCGCCCGGGCGCGGACGCCCAGCTCCTCCATCAGCTCGCGTTCCAGCGCCTCGGTCTCGCTCTCGCCCGGTTCGGCCTTGCCGCCCGGGAACTCCCAGCGTCCCGCCACCTCGGCGGGCGCGCTCCGCCGGGCGGCGAGCACCCGCCCCCGGTGGATCAGCGCGCCGCCGACGACGATCCGGTTCTCCGCTGCGCCGCCGGCCGAGGCCGGACGGTCGGTGGTCCTGTCCATGGAGCTCGACTCTAAGGGCCTCGGAGCACGGCCGTCAGTCGCGCGGGCCCCTGGCCCCGGAGGCGCCGGCGGACTCGGCCTCGACCCAGTACAGCTGCTTGTGGCCGCGCGCCTCGAACTCGGCGGCGATCCGCTCGGCCGCCTCCCGCCCGATCCCCCCGACGACCAGGAAGCGGTTGCCGTTGTCGTCCTGCCGCATCACCCGGTAGGTGTCCATGCCGTCCAGGTTAGGCCCGGCCTCAGACCCGGATGTCGGAGGCCTGCTCGCCGGTCGACAGCCCGAGTTCGCGCCGGATCTCCACCGCGAGGGCGCTGCTCCTGGCCGACAGCGCCTGCGCCTTGCGGACCTCGCGGACCAGCGTCTGCTCGTCCGCGGACTTGGCGGCGGCGTCCCAGGTGTTGGCGGCCTCCAGCTTGACCGTGCCCAGCTCGATCAGCTTGGTCCTGGCCCCGGCCGGCCAGTCGACGCCGTTGGCCGACAGGTCGGTCACCTCCTTGCGGCAGGCGGTGGCCATCGTCTTCGCCCAGGTCCGGTACTCGGCCGGGTCCTCGTCGACCTCGCCCTCCGGCTGGGCGCCGAGCGCGCCGTTGTAGGCCTGCACGGCGTCCAGGTAGGTGCGCTGGGCCTGGGTGAGCTTGGTCCGGTCGGTGCGGACGCTGCCCGTGTGCATCCTGGTGTCGTCCTGGAAGGTGCAGGTCACCCGGCGGTCGCCGGACGCCCAGCCCGCGATGCTCGGGTAGTAGTAGGAGCCGCCCATGCCCTCGGGGACGAGCCAGGAGTCGAGGGCGTAGTCGTCGCGCACCGGGGTGCAGAGCCGGGACGCCTTCTCGCCGGCCTCGCGCTGGCCGGGGTAGTCGCCGCCGCTGCCCGCGAGGCTGGTGAAGCCGGCGACCTCGCCGTGGTGCGGCGAGGTGCAGGGCACCACGTGCACCCAGTAGACGCTCGCGGAGTCGGCGTCCCGCCCGGGGCTGAACGGCGGCTGGTTGAAGCAGTCGCCGGTCACCAGGTCCTCGATCGACACCGACCCCTTCGGGCCCAGCCGGCCGTCCGCGTACTTCCGCTCCTCCAGGCCGATCGCGGCCAGGCCGATGAACGCGATCAGCGTCACGATCACCCCGAGGACACCGGTGACCAGACCGGTGACCGCCATGCCGCGGCCCTTCTCGTTCCGCCTGGGGATCTGGACCAGGGCGACGATCGAGAAGGCGAGCGCCAGCGGCCACAGGCAGAGCAGGCCGGTGATCAGGGCGGCGACCGAGAAGCCGTTGGTGGTCGCCGGGGCGGCGGGGTAGGCGAATCCGGGCTGGAAGCCGGACTGGGCACCGGGGACGACGGCCGCCCAGCCGGTGGCGCGGGGCTGGTCGGGGGCGGGCGGCGGCGGGCCGACGGGGGCGGCCGGAGCGGCGGGCGCCGCCCAGGGGTCGGACACGTGCCCGGGCCCGGGCACGTACGCGGGCTCGGCTGCGGACACCGGGGCCGGCTCGGGGGTCGGCTCGGGCACGGGCACGGCCGCCGGCTTGGTCAGCTCGACCCGCTCGACCGGCTCGGGTGCGGCGGCGGCGTCGGACTCGGGCGTGGACACGTGCGATCTCCCCCGGCCCGCAGGAGGCGGGCGACAGCTCGGCGGGTACGGGAACAGGCGCGCGACTCTACCGGATCTTGTGAACCACCCGCGCACCATTTCCCCGCCGCACGAACCATCCCCTCACCGCAACGCCACGCCCCGGTCAGCGCCGGGCCAGCACCTCCCCGTGCACCATCGAGAACCACCCGTCCCCGGCGGCCGCCCACTCCCGCCACCCGGCCGCCATCCGGGCCAGTCCGGCCTCGTCCGCGTACCCCTCGGCCACCGCCGTCCGCGCGATGGCGGAGTCCGTGATCCGGTCGGCCCACATCCCGCCCCACCACGCGCGCTGCCCGGGCGTCGCGTACGTCCAGGTGCTCGACGTGGCGGCGACGTCGGTGAAGCCGGCCGCCCGGGCCCAGGACAGCAGCCGCCGTCCGGCGTCCGGCTCACCGCCGTTGTCCCGGGCGATCCGGCGGTACAGCTCCAGCCAGCGGACCAGTTCGGGCGCCTCCGGGTACCAGACCATGGTCGCGTAGTCCACGTCCCGGGCCGCGACCACGCCGCCCTCGGCGGTGACCCGGCGCAGCTCGCGCAGCGCGCCGACCGGGTCGGCCACGTGCTGCAGCACCTGGTGGGCGTGCACCACGTCGAACTCCCCGTCCGCGTAGGGCAGCCGGTGCACGTCGGCGACCTCGAACACGACGTTGGAAACGCCCCGCCCGGCGACGAACGCGGCGGCCGTCTCCAGCACCTCGGCGGAGGCGTCCGCGGCGACCACCCGGCCGTCCGGCCCGACCAGTTCGGCCAGGTCGGCGGTGATCGTGCCGGGGCCGCAGCCGATGTCCAGCACGGCCTGCCCCGGCCTCAGCCGGTCGCGCAGGTAGGCGGCGGAGTTGCCGACGGTCCGGGAGCGGTGCGAGCGCAGCACGGACTCCTGGTGGCCGTGGGTGTAGACGGCGGTCTCTTTCGGCATGACGGCGTCCTCTCTCGGTACGGCGGTTGCGCACTGCGACCACCGTACGCCGTCATGTCGGATGGTGAGATGGGCGTCTTGGGATGCGGACAGGGTGTGGATGGCGGGTGTG
>NZ_JBHVER010000108.1:0-4221 GCF_042802195.1 Kitasatospora sp. NPDC057500
GGGCGCCTCCCACACGGGGCGCCCCGCGGCCCGGCCGCGTTCCGTCAGACCCCCACGGCCTCGCCCGCCGGCCCCGCCACCGGCTCCCCCACCTGTCGCTCCACTGCTCCGGTGATCCAATGCGTTCGAACCGCATCGGTCGGCCGCTGCTCCCCCAGCGCGTCGAGCCCCCAGACACCGAGCGCCTCGACGACCGGCCGCAGCGTGGCGCCGCGCGCCGTCAGCTCGTAGACGGTGGCGTTGGCCGGCCGTTCGAGCCGCCGGCGCTCGACGACGCCCTCGCTCTCCAGCTGCTTGAGCCGCGCGGCGAGGATGTCGGTGGAGACGCCGGGCAGGTCGGCATGCAGGTCGGTGTAGCGGCGCGGACCGGCCAGGAGTTCACGGACGATCAGGAGGCTCCAGCGCTCCCCCACCGCGTCCAGGGCGCGGGCGACGGCGCAGTACTGGTCGTAGCTTCGGCGTGACATGTGGATCAGCATAGCCAAGAGGTTGGACTTTCCAAGTGCCTACTTGGTAGAACAAAGCGACCAGGATCGATGCGGGGTGACGGTCGGGAGGCCGCAGATGGAGTTTCGGCAGTCCAGCAAGCTGAATGACGTGTGCTACGAGATCCGCGGCCCGGTGGTCGACCAGGCCAACGCGCTGGAGGAGGCCGGGCACAGCGTGCTCCGGCTGAACACCGGCAACCCGGCCACGTTCGGCTTCGAGGCGCCGGAGGAGATCCTCCAGGACATCATCCGCAACCTGCCCCGGGCCCACGGCTACAGCGACTCGCGCGGCATCCTGCCCGCCCGCCGCGCGGTCGTGCAGTACTACCAGCAGCGCGGTGTCGACGGCGTGACCGTCAACGACGTCTACCTCGGCAACGGCGTCTCCGAGCTGATCCAGATGGCCGTCACCGCACTGGTGGACGACGGCGACGAGGTGCTCGTCCCGATGCCCGACTACCCGCTGTGGACGGCGGTGGTCCGGCTGGCCGGCGGCAAGGCGGTGCACTACGCCTGCGACGAGGGGGCGGACTGGTTCCCCGACCTCGACGACATCGCCGCGAAGATCACCGCCCGCACCAAGGCGATCGTGGTCATCAACCCCAACAACCCCACCGGCGCGGTCTACCCGAAGGAACTGCTGGAGGGCATCCTCGACCTCGCCCGCCGCCACCAGCTGATGGTGCTGGCCGACGAGATCTACGACAAGATCCTCTACGACGGCGTCGAGCACCACTGCCTGGCCGCCCTGGCCGACGACGTGCTCACCCTCACCTTCAACGGCCTCTCCAAGTCCTACCGGGTGGCCGGCTTCCGCAGCGGCTGGCTGGTCGTCTCCGGCCCCAAGCAGCACGCGGGCGACTACCTGGAGGGCCTCACCATGCTCTCCGGCATGCGGCTGTGCCCCAACGTGCCCTCCCAGTACGCCGTCCAGGCCGCGCTCGGCGGCCACCAGTCCATCAACGACCTGGTGCTGCCCGGCGGCCGCCTCACCGAACAGCGCGACGTCGCCTACCGGGCCCTGAACGAGATCCCCGGCGTCAGCTGCGTCAAGCCCCGCGGCGCGCTCTACGCCTTCGCCAAACTCGACCCGGCCGTCCACCGCATCGTCGACGACGAGCGATTCGTCCTGGACCTCCTGCTCCGCGAGAAGATCCACGTCGTCCAGGGCACCGGTTTCAACTGGCCCCGCCCCGACCACTTCCGCTTCGTCACCCTCCCTCGCGCCGACGACCTGGAGACGGCCATCAACCGCATCGGCCGCTTCCTCGCCACCTACCGCCAGACCTGACCCCACCGCCGCCACGGGAAGCCCCGCAGGAATCCACCCGAGTCCACCCTGCGGGCTTCTCGCCCGAGAACTCGGACATTTCGACTTGCCCCTCCTCCCGTCCGCCCCTAATGTGGACAGTGTGGGCTGGCTTGCCACATCATCCACGAAGGGGCGAAGATGAGCATCACCAACGTCGATGTCGACGATGCGATCCTCGCGGAGGCCATGCGCTTGATGGGGACCACCACGAAGAAGGACACCATCAACGGAGCCCTCGCCGACTACGTCAACCGACTCAAGCGGGCGGAGGCCTTGGAGAGGCTGTCCGCCCGTGCAGCCCGCGGCGAGTTCGACCCGACAGAGCGGATTCATCGGGCCCGGAAGGCCGGCCAGGAGGAATAGCGGATGAGCGAGTTGGGCTACCTGATCGACACCTCGGGGTTCGTCCAGTTGATGCGCGACCCGAAGACACTCGACCAGTGGCGGTCCCCGCTGGAGTCCGGACTCATCAGAATCGCCAAGGTCACCAGGGCGGAAGTCCTCTACTCAGCCACCGGCCCGGCCCACCGCGACGAGTTGGAGGCAGACCTCAACAGCCTCTTCGGTCCGGCGCTCGCCCTGCCGAAGGGCGGCGAGGACTGGGCGCACAACGCGCAGTACAAACTCACCCAGAAGGGCCGGCACCGCTCGGCCGGCGCTGTGGACCTGCTGCTCTGCTCCGTCGCGGTGCACCACAACTACCCCGTGCTGCACGTGGACAACGACTTCGCCGCCGTCTCACGAGTGGTGACGGAGTTCAGGGAGCGCGACATCCGCGAGGCGCGATCCGGGTCCTGCCCTGGGTGAGACCCCCCTGTCGGCCGCTCGGTGGCGACGACTGGCAGGATCGTCCACCATGGCCCGGATCCTGATCTACCGTCGCAACCTCCGCTTCCCGCACGCCTCCGTCATCGACGGCACCCGCGCGCTGGGCGAGCTCGGCGAACGGCACGGCTTCACCGTCGACGCCACCGAGGACCCCGGCGTCTTCCGCCCCGACACCCTGCGCCGCTACGCCGCCGTGGTGTTCCTCTCCACCGGCGGCCCGGTGCTCGACGAGGCCGGACAGGACGCGCTGCGCGCCCACCTGACCGCCGGTCACGGCTGGCTCGGCGTGCACGCGGCGTCGAGCACGGCGTACGAGTGGCCGTGGTTCGAGGGGCTGGTCGGCGCCAGGTTCGACCGGCACCCGGCGATCCAGACCGCGCCGGTCCGGGTCGCCGACCCCGACCACCCGGCCACCGCCCACCTGCCGGCCCGCTGGGAGTGGACCGACGAGTGGTACGACTTCCGCTCCGACCCGCGCGAGCACGGCGTCCGCGTGCTGCTCACCGTCGACGAGGCCGACTACACCGGGGCGGCGATGGGCCTGGCCGACCGTCACCCGCTTGCCTGGTGCGGGGAGCACGACGGCGCGCCGACCTTCTACACCGCCCTCGGCCACGCGCCCGAGGCGTACACGGACCGGGCCTTCCGCGGGCACCTGCTGGGCGGCCTGCAACACGTGCTCGGCTGAGCGCGCGGAGCGCAGCCGCAACGGAGGGCCGCCCGGAGCAGGAAGCCTGCTCCGGGCGGCCCGTCGGTTCACCCGTTCATCCGTTCAGCCGACTACCCGCCGTAGCTGTCGTAGTCGCCATGGTCGCCGTAGTCACCGTGATCCCCGTAGTCACCGTGGTCATCACAGTCGTCGTCCTTCTTCTTGTTGACGAGCTCGACGGTGACGCAGTCGTCGGCGTTCACCTGGATGGGGCCGGTGACCGGGTCACGCGGGAACTGGTAACCGTCGGGCGCGGCGGTCTCCCGCAGGTAGTACTGCCCGGCCGACAGGTGGTCGAAGTCGCAACCACCGTCGGGGCTGGTGGTGCAGCCACCCGCGTGGGTGTCCGGGTTGGCCCCGCCGGTCTGCAGACCGGGGACGCCGTTGGTCTCCCGCCACAGCTCGAACACCGCACCTTCCACCGGATGGCCCGAGTGGGCGTCCTTCTTGGTCAGGTGGATCGAGCCGTCACCCGGCTGCGACGACGGGCAGTCACCGACGGTCACCTGGACGCCCTCGGCGGCGTTGGCCGCCGTCAGCACCAGCGGCCCGAAGACGGGCTCGGCCGGCAGGTCGTAGCCGGGGGGAGCTGCGATCTCCAGCCAGTAGTAGGTGCCCAGCTCCACCGTCCGGCGGCAGAAGCCGTCAGCACCGGTGGTGCAGGCGGCACCGACCTGGGTGTCCGGGTTCACACCGGTGGTCTGAAGACCGGGAACACCGTTGGTCTCCTCCCACAGCTCGAACACACCACCCGCAAGCGGAGCGCCGGTCTCGGCGTCCGTCTTCAGTACCCGAACCTCACCGGTCACCACCGGCTGCTGAGCATCGGGAGCGGTCACCTGGACACCCTGAGCCGCGTTACCGGCCGTCAGCACCAGCGGACC
>NZ_JBHVER010000108.1:4321-4443 GCF_042802195.1 Kitasatospora sp. NPDC057500
CAGGCGGCACCGACCTGGGTGTCCGGGTTCACGCCAGTGGTCTGGAGACCGGGAATGCCGTTGGTCTCCTCCCACAGCTCGAACACACCACCCGCAAGCGGAGCACCCGTCACGGCATCGGT
>NZ_JBHVER010000108.1:4543-6027 GCF_042802195.1 Kitasatospora sp. NPDC057500
CTTCAGTACCCGAACCTCACCGGTCACCACCGGCTGCTGAGCATCGGGAGCGGTCACCTGGACACCCTGAGCCGCGTTACCGGCCGTCAGCACCAACGGACCGAACACCGGATTGACCGGCAGAACATACCCAGGAGGCGCAGCCGTCTCCAGCCAGTAGTAAGTACCCAGCTCCACCGTCCGGCGGCAGAAGCCGTCAGCACCGGTGGTGCAGGCGGCACCGACCTGGGTGTCCGGGTTCACACCGGTCGTCTGGAGACCGGGAACACCGTTGGTCTCCTCCCACAGCTCGAACACACCACCCGCAAGCGGAGCACCCGTCACCGCGTCCGTCTTCAGCACCCGAACCTCACCGGTCACCACCGGCTGCTGAGCATCGGGAGCGGTCACCTGGACACCCTGAGCCGCGTTACCGGCCGTCAGCACCAGCGGACCGAACACCGGGTTGACCGGCAGAACATACCCAGGAGGCGCGGCCGTCTCCAGCCAGTAGTACGTCCCAACCTCAACCGTACGAACGCACAGACCATCCGCGCCCGTGGTGCACGACGCACCAACCTGAGTGTCCGGGTTCACGCCGGTCGTCTGGAGACCGGGAATGCCGTTGGTCTCCTCCCACAGCTCGAACACACCACCCGCAAGCGGAGCACCCGTCACCGCGTCGGTCTTCAGCACCCGAACCTCACCGGTCACCACCGGCTGCAGAGCATCGGGAGCCGTGACCTGCACACCCTCAGCGGCGTTGGCCGGGGTCAGCACCAGCGGACCGAACACCGGATCGGCCGGCAGCACGAATCCGGGAGGCGCAGCGGTCTCCAGCCAGTAGTAAGTACCCAGCTCCACCGTCCGACTGCACAGACCGTCCGCGCCCGTGGTGCACGACGCACCCACCTGCGTGTCAGGGTTCACGCCAGTGGTCTGGAGACCGGGGATACCGTTGGTCTCCTCCCACAGCTCGAACACACCGCCGGCCAGCGGAGCGCCGGTCTCGGAGTTCGTCTTGAGCACTCGGACCTCACCGGTCACCACCGGCTGCTGAGCATCGGGAGCGGTCACCTGAACGCCTTGGGCCGCATTGGCCGGGGTCAGCACCAGCGGACCGAACACCGGATTGACCGGCAGCACGTACCCGGGCGGCGCGGCCGTCTCCAGCCAGTAGTACGTCCCAACCTCAACCGTACGAACGCACAGACCGTCCGCGCCCGTGGTGCACGACGCGCCCACCTGCGTGTCAGGGTTCACGCCGGTCGTCTGGAGACCGGGAACACCGTTGGTCTCCTCCCACAGCTCGAACACACCACCGGCCAGCGGAGCACCCGTCACGGCATCGGTCTTCAGCACCCGAACCTCACCGGTCACCACCGGCTGCAGAGCATCGGGAGCCGTGATCTGCACACCCTCAGCCGCATTCGCCGGAGTCAGCACCAGCGGACCGAACACCGGATCGGCCGGCAGCACGTACCCAGGAGGCGCAGCCGTCTCCA
>NZ_JBHVER010000108.1:6127-26225 GCF_042802195.1 Kitasatospora sp. NPDC057500
TCAGCCGCATTCGCCGGAGTCAGCACCAGCGGACCGAACACCGGATCGGCCGGCAGCACGTACCCAGGAGGCGCAGCCGTCTCCAGCCAGTAGTACGTCCCAACCTCAACCGTACGAACGCACAGACCATCCACACCAGTAGTGCACGACGCACCAACCTGCGTATCCGGGTTCACACCGGCGGTCTGAAGACCGGGGACACCGTTGGTCTCCTCCCACAGCTCGAACACACCACCCGCAAGCGGCAGACCCGTCACGGCATCGGTCTTCAACACCCGAACCTCACCGGTCACCACCGGCTGCAGAGCATCGGGAGCCGTGACCTGCACACCCTCAGCCGCATTCGCCGGAGTCAGCACCAGCGGACCGAACACCGGATCGGCCGGCAGCACGTACCCAGGAGGCGCAGCCGTCTCCAGCCAGTAGTACGTCCCAACCTCAACCGTACGAACGCACAGACCATCCACACCAGTAGTGCACGACGCACCAACCTGCGTATCCGGGTTCACACCGGCGGTCTGAAGACCGGGGACACCGTTGGTCTCCTCCCACAGCTCGAACACACCACCCGCAAGCGGCAGACCCGTCACGGCATCGGTCTTCAGCACCCGAACCTCACCGGTCACCACCGGCTGCAGAGCATCGGGAGCCGTGACCTGCACACCCTCAGCCGCATTCGCCGGAGTCAGCACCAGCGGACCGAACACCGGATCGGCCGGCAGCACGTACCCAGGAGGCGCAGCCGTCTCCAGCCAGTAGTAGACACCGATGTCCACCGTCCGGCTGCACAGGCCGTCCGCACCCGTGGTGCAGGCAGCACCCACCTGCGTGTCGGGGAGCACACCGGTGGTCTGAAGACCCGGAATCCCGTTGGTCTCCTCCCACAGCTCGAACACACCGCCCGCAAGCGGAGCACCCGTCACGGCATCGGTCTTCAGCACCCGAACCTCACCGGTCACCACCGGCAGCGGAATGTCCGGGGCGGTCACCTGAACGCCCTCGGCCGCATTCGCCGGAGTCAGGATCAGCGGGCCGAACACCGGGTCGAGCGGAAGCAGGTAGCCCGGCGGTGCGGCGGTCTCCAGCCAGTAGTAGGTGCCGGTCGGCACCGTCTGGCTGCACAGGCCGTCCGCACCCGTGGTGCACGACGCACCCACCTGCGTGTCGGGGAGCACACCGGTGCTCTGGAGACCGGGGATGCCGTTGGTCTCCTCCCACAGCTCGAACACACCGCCCGCGAGCGGAGCACCCGTCACGGCGTCCGTCTTGAGCACCCGCACCTCGCCCGTGACCGGGGCGACCGCGCAGTCGGGCAGATCGCCGTCGAAGGGGTAGGCGTGGAACTCCTGGCCGCCGCCCCCGGTGGGCGAGCTGGTGTGGATGAGGTCGCCGGTGACGAAGACGCGGCCGTTGACGCCGGGCAGGGTGACCGTGGTCTGCGAGGCCTGCTCGCCGGCCAGGATGCTGCCCTGGAACTGGCCGGTGCCCACCAGGTTGACGGTGGTGGCGTCGGGGAAGTTCCACAGCAGGCGCTCGCGGTAGGCGTTCAGCGGGTCGGTGTCGGCGATGTCGCCGCTGTACGTGTTGATGGTCCGGCTGGCGCCGGTCAGGTTGACCAGGATGGTGGCGCCCGCCGGGATGTTGGCGAAGGAGATGCCCTGCTGGCCGCCGCCGGGGCCGGTGAGGTCGAAGTCGACGTTGAAGACCTGGAGCGGCGACACGCCGTCACCGGTGAACAGGGTCTCGAAGCCGGCGTTCACGGCGACGCCGGTCGGGGTGCGGGGCACGCCGTCGACCCGGGCGTAGCAGTCGGACGCGGCGGAGAGCTGGTCGCGCAGTGCGGCGTACGGCTGGATCGCGTTGGGGTCCTGGACGACGGTGCCGGTCACGCTGCCGGTGAGGGTGCTGGCGTAGCGGACGACACCGCCCTCGGCCACCAGGGTCTGGCCGGCGGTGACGACGACGTCGTCGCCGGTGGTGAGGAAGTCGGCCCCGTCCGGCGGGGGGACCCGGGAGCCCGCGCCGACGATGCCGATGTTGTAGATGGAGCTGGCGCCGACGTCCTTGGACTGGTCGAAGTCGTGGACGACGACGACCCGGCCCTCGGCCTCGGCGGCGCGGCCGCGGACCAGGAAGTCGGAGCCGACGAAGATGTTGATCCCGTTGTCCCGCCCGGCGATCGGGCCGTTGCTGATCGGCGGGAAGGGGTCGGGGCAGCTGCCGGGGATGCAGGGCCCCAGCCCGCCCGGCAGGGTCGCGGCCTCGGCGGACACGGCGCCGGGGCCGAGCGCGAGGACGGGCACGAGGGCCGAGACGATGGTGCACGGCAGTGCCAGGGCGGCGGCCTTTCGGCGGACGCGCGCTAACAGTCGGTTGAGGGAAGCCATAGTCGTAGCGTCCGGCACACTGCTCGCGCGCTGCCGTCTGAGGGGGCCTCAGCTAGGCTGACCGGTGTGCGGACGTACCCGCTCAGACCAACCGTCAGCTGGGGGACGGGTCCGGCGCACGCTCAGGACGCTTCGTCCCAGGGGGATGCCGCCCGGTTGCCGGTGCCGTCGCAGGTGCGGCAGATCTCGTCGCGGTAGGCGTGCTTGGCGCCGGTGGCGTCGACCCGGTAGCGGACGTAGACGCCGGTGCCGTCGCAGAGGAAGCAGTTGCCCCCGCCGCCGCCGACCTCGGTGGTGCCGGTGCCCTGGCAGGTCCGGCAGCTGAGGCCGGCGGTGCGGCCGGTGCCCGCGCAGATGCGGCAGACCGTGGTCATCGTCTTCCTCCCGTCGGAACCCAGGCCATGGTAGGCGCTGACCGGTCCTTCCCGAACGGGTGCCGCTCAGCCCGGCAGGCCCGCGCTGACGCGGCGGGAGACGGAGATCTGCTGGAGGTCGAGCATCCCCGGCGGGTCGGCGAGGCCGGGGCCGCCGGCGTGCACCCACTGGGCGATCTCCTCGATCATGTCGTCGGCCAGCACCCAGCCCAGCCAGACCGGACGGCCGCCGGCCGCGCGGCCCTCGCTGGACGGGCCGACCACGACGACGTTGGAGTGCGCGCAGGTGTCCAGGCACTTGACGGCACGGACCCGGCCGGCCTCGCCGACGGCCGCGCGCAGCCGCTCGTACTGGCCGGCGTGGTCGACGCCGGGGTGCTTCTCCTGGGTGCCGCAGCAGCAGCCCCGGCAGACGGTGACGGTGACCGGGGACGCCGGGCCGCGCCCGCCGCCCTTCCCACCGGCCCGTTCGCGTTCGCGACGGCTCATGCTCCCTCAGCCCTCCTCGTTCCCCAGGGCCCGCCGCCACGCCCGTTCGCGCAACAGCCGCAGGCCGTTGAGGCCGACGATCACGGTGGAGCCCTCGTGCCCGGCGACGCCGAGCGGCAGTGGCAGCGTACCCGCCAGGTCCCAGACCACCAGGAGGGTGATGGCCGTCCCCGCGATCACCAGGTTCTGCACCACCAGTCGGCGGGCCCGCCGGGAGAGGGCGACCACGGCGGGGACGGCGGCCAGCTCGTCGCGGACGAGGACGGCGTCGGCGGTCTCCAGGGCGAGGTCCGAGCCGGCCCGGCCCATCGCCACGCCGGTGTGCGCGGCGGCCAGCGCGGGGGCGTCGTTGACGCCGTCGCCGACCATCAGTACCCGGCGGCCGGCGGCGGCGAGGTCCTGGACGGCGGCGGCCTTCTCGTGCGGCAGCAGACCGCCCCGGACGTCGGTGAGGCCGACGTCGGCGGCCAGCCGGGCGGCGGCGCGCGGGTTGTCGCCGGTGAGCAGGACGGGCGGGCGGCCGGTGAGCGCGGCCAGCGCCCGGACGGCGCCGGCGGCCTGGGCACGCGGGCGGTCGGCGAGGCCGAGGACGCCGGCCGGCTCGCCGTCGCGCAGCACCAGGACGGCGGTGCGGCCGTCCTCCTCCAGGGCGGTGACGGCGGGGTGGTCGCGGTAGGGGCCGGGGGCGCCGACGGCGATCACGGCGCCGTCGACCACGGCCCGCACGCCGATGCCGGGGGTGGCCGTGAAGTCGGTGGCGGGCGGCACGGCGAGGCCGCGCCCGCGGGCGGCGGCGACCACGGCGCGGGCCAGCGGGTGCTCGCTGGGGTGCTCGGCGGCGGCGGCGAGCGCCAGCAGTTCGCCGGCCGTGGTGGCGCCGAGCGGGTGCACCTCGGTGACCCGGGGGGTGCCCTCGGTGAGGGTGCCGGTCTTGTCGAGGGCGACGGCGTCGGCCTGGCCGAGGCGTTCCATCACCACCGCCGACTTGACCAGCACGCCGTGCCGGCCGGCGTTGGCGATCGCGGAGAGCAGCGGGGGCATGGTGGCGAGCACCACGGCGCAGGGCGAGGCGACGATCATGAAGGTCATGGCGCGCAGCAGGGCGTCGGCCGTTCCGGCGCCGAGGGCGAGTGGGACGGCGAACAGCAGCAGGGTGGCGGCCACCAGGACGGCGGCGTAGCGCTGTTCGATCTTCTCGACGAACAGCTGGGTGGGGGCCTTGGTCTCGGAGGCCTCCTCGACCATGGCGACGATCCGGGCGATGACGGTGTCGGCGGGGTCGCGCTCGACGCGCACCCGCAGCACGCCGGCGCCGTTGAGGGTGCCCGCGTACACCTGGTCGCCGGGGCGTTTGGCGGCGGGCAGCGGCTCGCCGGTGATGGTGGCCTGGTCGACGTCGCTCGCGCCGTCCAGGACGCGGCCGTCGGCACCGATCCGCTCGCCGGGGCGGACCAGCACGGTGTCGCCGACGGCGAGCTCCGCGGTGGGGACGCACTCCTCGGTCTCCGCGCCGTCCACGCCGTCCACGCCGCCCGGTCCGGCGCGCAGCCGGGTGGCGGTGGCGGGAGCGAGGTCGAGCAGGCCGCGCACGGAGTCGGCGGTGCGGGCGGTGGCCAGGGCCTCCAGGGCGCCGCTGGTCGCGAAGATGACGATCAGCAGCGCGCCGTCCAGCAACTGGCCGATGGCGGCGGCGCCGAGGGCGGCGACGACCATCAGCAGGTCCACGTCCAGGGTGCGCTCGCGCAGCGCGCGCAGTCCGGCGAGGGCGGGCTCCCACCCGCCGGCGGCGTACGTGGCGGCGTACAGGGTGGCGGACGCCCAGCCGGGGGCGCCGCAGAGCTGGAGGGCGAGCGCGGCCAGGAAGGCGGCCAGACTGCCGGCCGCCCAGCGGGCCTCCGGCAGCGCGAGCACCCGGGTGCGACAGGGACGCGGCGGCGGAGCCGACGGGGCGGGGGCGGTCGCCCGGGTGAGCGTGGTGGCGGACATGGGCGCCACCTTACAGGAATACATGAACACACCTTCATGCGTTCATATGACATTGGAGTACCCTCCCTGTGCCTATCGGCGCCCCGTAGGATTCCCCCATGGGACACGCAGCCGCCGAGAACGTCGTGCCGAGGATGCGCCTGGACGCGTCCAACGCCGCCAAGGTGGCGAGCACGCTCCAGGCCCTCGCCACCCCGTCGCGACTGCTGATCCTCGCCGAGCTCCGCGAAGGGCCGCGGGCCGCCACCGAGCTCGCCGACGCCGTCGGCATGGAGCAGTCGGCCTGCTCCCACCAGCTGCGTCTGCTGCGCAACCTCGGCCTGGTGGTCGGCGAGCGCCGGGGCCGCTCGGTGGTCTACTCGCTGCACGACGACCACGTCGCCGCGCTGCTCGACCAGGCCGTCTACCACGTCGACCACCTGCGGCTCGGGATCACCGGCGAAGGAAGGGCGAACTCCGCCCCAACGAACGGCAGTTGAGCGCCGCGGCAGTGGGCGGGGAGGGCCGTCGGCGGTAGCCTGCGGGCCGTGAACCTCCTCGCGCTCGCGATCGGGACGGTACTCGGCTGCGGTTCGTACTACACCGGGTCGCGCGCCTCGACGACGTACCGGATCCGCCGCCACGGAACACGGCTGCGCGCCCGGGTGACCGACGTCCGGAGCACGCCCGTGGGCGAGGGCGACGCCGCCGAGGACACCGTCCGGGTGCGCTTCGAGGTCCCGGACGGCCCCGCCGTGGAGGCGGTCACCTCGATACCGCTGCGCGGGCCGACGGGGCTGGAGCCGGGCGACGAGGTCGAGATCGCCCATCTGCGGCGCTACCCCTCGAAGATGGTCGTCCTCGGCCACCACGCCGCCGACGGCGTCCCGCTGCTGGCCTACATGTCCGTCCTGTTCGCGGTGATGACCGTCTTCTTCCTCTGGATCGGCCTCACCATCGGCTGAGGAACGGCCCCTACGCCGTGGCCTCGGCGGCCGCGCGGCCCGCGACGCGGCCGGAGAAGAGGCAGCCGCCGAGGAAAGTGCCCTCCAGGGAGCGGTAGCCGTGGACGCCGCCACCGCCGAAGCCGGCCGCCTCGCCGGCGGCGTAGAGGCCGTCGAGCACGGAGCCGTCGGGGCGCAGCACGCGGGCCGAGAGGTCGGTGTGCAGGCCGCCGAGCGACTTGCGGGTGAGGACGGACAGCCGGACGGCGATCAGCGGGGCGGCGTCCGGATCGAGGATGCGGTGCGGCGCGGCGGTGCGGACCAGCCGGTCGCCGAGGTAGCGGCGGGCGCCGTGCAGGGCGGTCACCTGGAGGTCCTTGGCGAAGGGGTTGGCGAGCTGGCGGTCCCGGGCCTCGACGACGCGGCGCAGTTCGGCGGCGTCGATCAGCCGGGCGCGCGCCTTGGCGTTCATCGCGCGGGCGAGGTCGTGCAGGTTGCCCGCGACGACGAAGTCCGGCCCGTGGTCGAGGTGGTCGCGGACCGGGCCGGGGACGCCGGGCAGCAGGCGCCGGAGCACCCCGCGCAGCGAGCGGCCGGTGAGGTCGGGGTTGTGCGCGGAGCCGGAGAGGGTGAACTCCTTCTCGATGATCCGCCGGTTGAGCACGAACCAGGTGTGGTCGTAGCCAGTGGTCCTGATGTGCTCCAGGGTGCCGAGGGTGTCGAAGCCGGGGAACAGCGGGACGGGCAGCCGGCGGCCGCGGGCGTCGAGCCAGAGCGGGGAGGGGCCGGGCAGGACGCGGATGCCGTGCCGGGCCCAGAGGGGGTCGTGCTCGGCGATGCCCTCGGTGTAGTGCCACATCCGGTCGCCGTTGACCAGGGCGGCCCCGGCCCGGGCGGCGACGCCGAGCATCAGCCCGTCGACGTGCGCGGGCACGCCGGAGAGCATCCGCCCGGGCGGGGTGCCGAGCCGGGCGGGCCAGGCCGCGCGGACGAGGTCGTGGTTGCCGCCGATACCGCCGGAGGTGACGAGCACGGCCCGCGCACGTAGCTCGAAGCGGCCGGCGACCTCGCGGGTGCTGGCCTCGCCGCGGGCCGCGCCGCTCGGCACCAGCACCTCGCCCGCCACCGTGTCGACGGCGCCCGCGCTCGCCGCCAGGCCGGTGACCCGGTGCCGGAAGCGCGGGTCGACCAGCCCGGCCGCGGCGGCCGAGCGGACCCCGCGGACGAAGGGTTCGAGCAGGCCGGGGCCGGTGCCCCAGACGACGTGGAAGCGCGGGACGGAGTTGCCGGGGCCGTCGGCGAGCGCTCCGCCGCGCTCGGCCCAGCCGACCACCGGGAGGAAGCGCACGCCCAGCGCCCGCAGCCAGGCCCGGTTCTCCCCGGCGGCGAAGTCGACGTAGGCCTCGGCCCAGCGGCGCGCCCAGGCGTCCTCCGGCCGGTCGAAGCCGGCGGTGCCGAGCCAGTCCTGCCGGGCGAGGGCGTGCGAGTCGTGGATCCGCAGTCGGCGCTGCTCGGGCGAGCCGACCAGGAAGAGGCCGCCGAGGGACCAGTGCGCCTGGCCGCCGAGCGAGGCGGCGGGCTCCTGATCGAGCAGGATCACCCGCCGCCCGGCGTCGACGAGTTCGGCGGTCGCGACGAGGCCCGCGAGGCCGGCTCCGATGACGATGACGTCGGCGTCCAGGGCCATCCGGGCAGCTCCTCCGGGCTCCTCCGCGGTGACGGGCGCACCGTGAACGGTCGCGCGCATTCCGCTCCACCGCGTTTCGGAATTGCCTCCGATACACCGTGGAGCGAAATTCGGAATTCCCGCCGGGCCGTCCGGTGAAACATTCCGACGGATTCTCGAAATGTGCGCGCGCGGCATGGACGCAGCAGAAACCTGACAGTAACTTACCTATCGGTAGTAGCTGTGGCCCGGCTGTCCCTCCCCCACCCGTTTCCCTCCCCCAGGAGGAACCGTGCTCCGCCGTGCCCGCAATTCCCTGCTGCTCGCGTCCGCCGCGCTCGGCACCGTCCTGGCGATGACCGCCACCGGCGCGCAGGCCGCCGCCCCCGCCCCGCACCGCTACGTCGCCCTCGGCGACTCCTACGCGTCCGGCGCCGGCGTGCCCGGCCAGTCGGCGGGCCTGTGCCTGCGCTCCGACCGCAACTACGGCCACCTGGTCGCCGCAGCCCTGGACGCCGCCGCCTACCGCGACGTCACCTGCGCCGCCGCCAAGGTCGAGTCGGTCACCGAGGCCCAGTACGACCTCTTCCTGAAGGTCAACGACCCGCAGATCGACGCGGTGAGCGCGGACACCGACCTCGTCACCCTCGGGATCGGCGGCAACGACCTCGGCGACAGCGACATCGGGATCGGCGACGTGATCGCCGCCTGCATCGCCGGCGCGGTGGTCAACCCGCTCGGCACCCCGTGCACCGACGTCTACCACCACGGCTACTGGGACTGGTCCAGCTGGTCCTGGCGGTACGGCAACGACGACCTCGCCGACCGGATCGACGCCACCGGGCCGCGACTCGCCGACACCGTGCGCAAGCTGCGCACCAAGGCCCCGAACGCCCGCGTCCTGCTGGTCGGCTACCCCTCGGTGCTCCCGGCCGACGGCGCCTCCTGCGTCCTGCGCCAGCCGCTCGCCCCGGGCGACGTCCCGTACCTGCACGGCGTGCTCAACCGGCTGAACGCGATGCTGAAGTCCACCGCCGCGGCGGTCGGCGCCACCTACGTGGACACCGCGGGCCCGACCCGCGGGCACGACGTCTGCTCGGACGACCGCTGGATCGAGGGCGCGCTGCCCGGCTCCCCGGCCGTCCCCTTCCACCCGAACGCGACCGGCGAGCGCGTCATGGCGGACGCCGTGCTGGCCGCTCTCCGTTAGCGTCCGCGAAGCCCCGAGGGGGCGGTGGCCGGGCCCCGGTCACCGCCCCCTCGGTCATGCCCCCGGCGGGCTCACGGCTTGATGCGGACCACCTGCGGGTCGTGGTCGCTCGCCTGCTGGGCGAACTCGGCGTTGATGTGCACCACGTCGTACTTGGCGTACCCGACCTCCGGGCTGACCAGGATGTGGTCCAGCACCTGCGAGTTGCCCTGGTAGACGTACGAGTACTGCTCCTTCTCCGGCAGCTCGTCCACCAGGTCGCGCAGCACGCCGTCCTTGGTGAGCGCGGCCAGCGCGGGCGAGAACTGGTAGTCGTTGAAGTCGCCGACCGAGACCACCTTGGCCTCCTTGTCGGCGGCCAGCAGCTTGGCGACGAAGGCCTGCTCGACGGTGGCCTGGGCGATCCGCTGGACCTCGGAGGAGCGGGTCGGGGCCTGGAAGCGGCTGTCGATGCCCTGGTCTCCGCCCTTGCTGTTGAAGTGGTTGGCGATGACGAAGACCTTCTTGCCGCGGAAGGAGAACTGCCCGACCAGCGGCTTGCGGCTGTTGGCCCACGCCGCGTCCTCGGGGGCGATCCGGCCGGGCGAGGCGGTCAGCGAGGCGGCGGCGCCGGTGCCGGCGACGTCCACGGCGGTGGTGGCGGTGCCGCCGGGGATGTCGGTGAAGGAGACCCGCTGCGGGTTGAACAGGAAGACCTGGCGGATGTTGCCGCCGGGCTCGCCGCCGTCCTTGCCGTCCTGCGGGTCGACCGAGCGCCAGTCGTACGCCGGGCCGCCGGCCGCCTTGATCGCCGCGACGAACTTGGCGAGGGTCTGGCCCGCGTCCACCGTGCCGTCGTTCTTGGCGCCGTTGTTGTCCTGGATCTCCTCCAGGGCGACGATGTCGGGCGAGCGCAGGTGGGTGACCACACCGGCGGCCAGCTCGGCGAACTTGGCGTCCGGGTTGGTGGCGGCCAGGTTCTCCACGTTGTAGGTGGCGACGGTCAGCTCGCGCTCGCCGGCCGGGGCGGTGACCTCGCGCTGGAGGTGGTTGTCCTGGAGCGCGCCGAGGGTGCCGGCGACCAGGGTGTAGCCGCCGAACTGGTTGTAGTCCAGCGGGCCGCTGGTGGTGCCGGTCAGCACGTCGCCGACGTTGGCGACCGGGAAGGGCTGCTGGGAGACCAGGGCCTGCTGCTGGACCATCAGCCGGCCGACGTTCGGCTCGGCGTAGGACTGGTAGAGCAGGCCGCCGCGCTTGCTCTTCTGGTCCTGCTTGTCGGCGGCCACCCACAGCTCGTTGTACTTGTCGGTGGCCTGGACCACCCGCACGTCGCGGACCTCGACCAGCATGCCCTCCAGCGACTCGTAGAAGTCGAGGGTGTACTTCTCCGGGTCCAGCGTGACGCCGTTGACGGTGCCGTCGGCACCGGCCGCCGGGCTGTAGGTGCCGGGGATGTTGCGGGTGTCGACGACCACCGGGGCCGGCAGCGGGTTGCCGGAGGAGACCACGGTGACGGCCGGGTTGCTCAGCTGGGTGAGCGACTGCGAGCCGCCGTTGAAGTTCGGGTAGTACTCCGTCACCTTGCCGGTGACCAGCACCGCGTCGCCGACCTTGACGGTCGGGTTGGCGGAGCCGGTGTAGACGAACAGGCCCTCGCTGGTGGCCGGGTCGGCGTCCGGGGCGGTGTCCTGGATCCAGAAGCCCTTGGAGCCGTACGCCCGCACGCCGGTGACGACGCCGGGCACGCCCGCGACGGTCCTGCCGGTGCGCTCCGCCAGGCGGGTACGGCCCTGGATGTCGTGGATCCGGACGGTGCCCGGCTCGGTCGGGCCGGTCGGGGTGGAGCCCTCGGCGACCTCGCCGCGGCTGTTGGTCGGCGTCGGGGCGCCGGCCGCGAGGTCGGCCGCGTTCTCGTCGGTGTCCGGCAGTCCTGCCTTGCGGGCCACCGAGGCGGTGTTGGAGGCGCCGGGCACCGAGGCCGCACCCTCGTGGACCACGGCGGTGCCGAAGCCGACGAGGTCGCGCACCCGCGGGTCGGCGGCGCAGTCGGCGGCGGTCTTGCAGGTCAGCGGGTCGGTGCCGTGGACCAGCGCGACGGTGCCGCTGGTGCCGGAGAGCGCCAGCGAGCCGGCCGCGTCCGGGGCGGGCAGTTCGACGGTGCCCGCGGCGCCGGCCGACTCGGCGACCAGGTAGCGGCCGCCGGGGGCGATCGACCCGGTCAGCGGGGTGACGCCCCACTGGGAGTTGGGGCCGGGTGCGGCGGATATGTACTGGACGCTCCAGCCGTCCAGGCCGAAGGCGGCGCCGCCCCTGTTGGCCAGCTCGACGAAGTCGTTCTTCAGCGTGGCGCCCGAGTTGCCGCCACCGCCGTAGACCTCGGCGATCAGCGCGTCGGCGGAGGGCGCGGCCACGGCGGCCGGCAGCGGCGCCAGCACCAGGGAGGCGGCCAGACCGGCCGGGACGACCGCGGCGCGCAGCAGGGCGCGCCGGGAGCGCGGGCGGGGAGCAGTGGGGGTGGTCACCGGAACGGGACTCCTAGCTGTGTGAGGGTCGGTCGGCCGGGCGCACCGCGCGCACTGCCCCGCTACCCGCGTAGAAAGCCGTGCGGAAGCCGGGAACCCGCCCCCGCAGCGCCCTAAGATACGCGCGTAGAAAATGACCGGACAAGAGCCCGGAAGTGAACTTCTCCATGACGTCCGGCAATCGTTACGGCAATCGCCGCGGCGGCAGGCACGGCGGTCGGCACGGCAGTCGTCGGGCCGTTGCCCCGAGGCCGTGACGGCCGCTACAGCCAGCCGCGCTGAGCCGCCTTCAGGCCCGCCTCGAAGCGGCTCGCCGCCTCCAGACGCTCCATCAGCGCCGCCATCTGCCGGCGCACCGTGCGCACCGAGACGCCCAGCCGCTTGGCCGCCGCGTCGTCGGTCAGCCCGGTGGACAGCAGCCGCAGCAGCTCGCGCTCGCCGGGGCTCAGCCCGGTGGCGGCGTCCTCGGGGCGGGGGTCCCCGCCGAGCGGCAGGGCGGTCTCCCAGGTCTGCTCGAACAGCGCGATCAGCGAGGCGACGATCCCCGGCTCCTCGGTGCACAGCGCGCCGGCCCGGGTGTTCTCCGGGTCGATCGGCACCACGGCGGTGGTCCCGTCGAAGACCAGCATCCGCGGCGGCAGCACCGGGGCGGTGCGCACCCGGCCGCCGAGGCCGGTCATCCACTGCGTGTAGGCGAAGGTCTCCGGGTCGTTGCGGACGCTGTCCTGGTAGATGGTGCGCAGGCTGATGCCGCGCCGCAGGGCGTCCTCGTCCAGCGGCCGGGAGGCGGCCAGGCTGGCCGCGGACTGCGCGCCGCCGGGCATCACGCCAAGGCACTCGGTGGTCAGCCTGGCGGTCAGCACCTCCAGCTTGGACTGGATGGCGTCGAGGCCGACCAGCCGCTCGCCGCCGTCCACCAGGGTGGCCGAGCGCAGCGTGGCGTACTCCGCGACGGCACGCGCCACGGCGGCCTTGGAGACCGCCAGCTCCTGTTGCCTGCGCGCGAGCTCCTCCTCCTGACGGCGCAGCAGCAGTTCCAGTCCGCGCTCCGGGCTGACCGGCCACAGGGCGCCCGGACGCTCCCGGGAGGCCCGCAACAGGGTCAGGTCGGCGAGGCGGTCCAGGGCGGCCCGGACGACGGCTTCGGAGACTTCGAGACGTTCACAGAGTTCGGCCACTCCGCCCTCCGGGTCCGCGAGCATCTCGCGGTACACGGCTTCCGCGGTGGCGTCCAGGCCCAGCAGTTCCAGCACGTCAACGACCCCTGATCGTCACAGCATCGCCCCACAGAAAAGGTTTCGGTCCGACCCACCGGCTCCCGATCCTTGCGCCGGTGATCGGCTCCCACAAGGTGCGATCCAGTCACCCCAGCAGAATCGGACCATCCGGTCTGTTCTGCGAACGGCCCGGACGAACCGCGCCACCCCCCGACCGCCGCCCCGGGCTTGCAGCATGCTGCCAGGCCGGATGCTGCCCGCCGACCACCCTCCCCCCGCGGGGCCGGCGCCGGGAGTATTCATTCTGCGCCGCGCACCGCACCACGCACCATGCACCGCCCATCCGCCCTGGATCGCCCTGCACAGAACAGGACCTGCCGTGCCGAAGCCCGTCCGGCTGCTCGCCGTCACCGCCCTCGCGCTCACCCTCGCCACCGTCGCCGCACCCGCACTCGCCGCACCGCGGTCCGCCCCGGCCGCCGCCGCACCCACCGGCGGGACGGTGATCGGCTGGGACACCCCCGGCATCGGCTGGGACGGACCGGACTCCCGAATCATCGGCTGGGACTGACCGTCCGATGTTCGCCGTCCATCTGAACCTCCTGGACGTCTCGACCACGCCGACGGGCGAGGCCGGGGCCGCCGACGTCCAGGGCACCCTGTGGGCACGCGCGGTTCCGGGCGACGGCCTGGAGCACGTGCGCGCCCGCTCCGTCCCGGGAGGCGTCGGCCTGGTGCTGTACGTCCGGGCACCCCACCGGGAGGCGGCCGAGCTCAGGGCGTACGCCCTGCTCGACCGGGCCCTGGCGGAGGACCCCGCGTGCCGCTACACGGTGGCGGCTCCGCGGTAGGCCGCAAGGCCCTCCGCCAGGCGCTTCCTGACGTTCCGTCCACTTTCGGACGGTTGCCTTCTCTCGCAAATTTGGCCGATTCATGCCTACGGCCATAACCAAGCCTTTACTGACATGCGCATGCCCGAAGGGGCCCTGCGCCGGGCCCGGTCCACCCGGGCCGGCGCAGCCGTGCCCCCGGGCCGACGCGCGCCGCCGTCGCCGTTCCCCCTCACCCAAGACCGTCGAGGAGCCTCATGTCCCACCCGACCGGCACACCACCCCGGCCCCGTGCCGGGGCCACCGTGCCCGCCGCCGCCCCACGCCGCCGCAACAGCGTGCTGCGCAACACCGCCGTCGCACTCGCCGTGGTGCTCTCCGCCGACGCCGCCGCCGTCATCATGACGACCGGTCAGGCCGTCGCCGTCACCCCCGCCTCTCCGGCCCCCGCTGCCGACCGGGCGCTCGGGGCCGCCGAGGCCAAGGACATCGCCACCGCCCACCTCAAGGCCCGGCTGGAGAACCGCCGGATCGAGGTGGTCGACGAGCGCACCGAGTCCACCACCACCTGGATCAACCCGGACGGCACCACCACCCTGGACATGGCCACCGGCCCGGTCCGCTACAAGGACAGGGACGGCCGGCTCCAGCCGATCGACGTGACCCTGGCCCAGCAGGCCGACGGTTCCGTCAAGGCCAAGGGCCACCCGCTCGGCCTCACCCTGGCCGGCGCCACCCCGCCGCCCGCCGCGTCGAAGTTCAAGGCGGCCGGCGCCCCGGCCGGCGACCAGCGGGCCCCGTCCGTCCCGCTGGTCTCGCTGGACAACGGCGAGGGCACCAGCATGTCGCTGTCCTGGCGCGGCACCCTGCCGGCGCCCGTCGTCGACGGCACCAAGGCCCGGTACCCGGACGCGCTCACCGCGACCGACCTGATCGTCGAGTCCACCCGGACCGGCTTCGAGCAGTTCCTGGAGCTCAAGGACCGCTCCGCGGTCGGCGCCAACGGCACCGTCACGATGACGCTGGACGCGGCGGGCCTCCAGGCGCGCCACAACGCGGACAACTCGGTCTCCTTCCTCGACCCGAAGACCGGCGAGGAGAAGGGCCAGCTGCCCGCCCCGGTGATGTGGGACGCGCAGGTCGACGAGCGCAGCGGCGAGCACACCCGCACCGCCCCGGTGGGTCTGAAGGTCACCCAGAACGGCAACGCCGTCGACCTCACGCTGACCCCGGACGCGGCGTTCCTCAACGACCCGAACACCCGGTACCCGGTCACCGTCGACCCGGCGGTCAACATCGGCGTCGGCTTCGACACCTTCGTCCAGCAGGGCTACGGCACCGACGTCTCCGGGCAGACCGAACTGAAGCTGGGCAACAACGGCTCCGGCCAGGTGGCGCGCTCCTTCCTGCAGTTCCCGATGGCCAAGATCAGCGGGAAGCAGATCACCAGCGGCAAGCTCAACCTGTGGAACTTCCACAGCTGGTCCTGCACGGCGAAGAGCTGGGAGGTCTGGGACACCGGCACCGCCACCACCGCCTCCCGCTGGACGGCGCAGCCCGGCTGGAACAAGAAGTGGGCCTCGTCCACCACCACCAAGGGCTTCTCCAGCTCCTGCAACGACGGCTGGGTCAACCAGGACATCACCGCCCTGATCAAGGCCTGGGCGGCGAACGGCAACGCCAACAACACCCTGGGCATCCGGGCCACCGACGAGAGCGACCCGTACGGCTGGAAGAAGTTCAACTCCGGCAACGCGTCCGCCAACACCCCCTACCTCTCGGTCACCTACAACACCCCGCCGGCCGTCTCCACCCTGCTGAGCCCGGCCGGCGGCGCGGTCACCGGCGACGCCACCCCGGCGTTCTCCGCCAAGGCGACCGACCCGGACGGCGGCAACGTCGTCCTGGACTTCGAGGTCTGGGCCGCCAACGGCACCACCGCCCTGCAGTCCGGGCACAGCGCCTGGGCGGCCTCCGGCTCGACCTTCTCCTGGACGCCGACCACCGCGCTGGCGCCCGGCGCCTACAAGTGGCGCTCCCGCTCCGGGGACGGCACCGTCAACAGCGCCTGGTCCGCCTTCCGCACCTTCACCGTCGACACCGTCGCGCCGGGCGCGACCACCATCGGCTCCGGCGACTTCCCGGCCGGCCAGTGGACGGGCACCCCGGACGCGAGCGGCAACTACAGCGGCAACTTCACCTTCACCCCGCCGACCGGCGACGTGAAGGACGTCCAGTACAAGCTGGACGGCGGCGCCTGGGTCACCGCGGCCACCACCGGCACGCCGGTCACCGCCAAGCTCACCTTCAAGGCGGGCGCCCACACCGTCACCGCGCACAGCCGGGACGCCGCGGGCAACGTCTCCGCCGACCGGACGTACACCTTCTACGCCGGCAAGGGCTCCGCCCTGGTCGCCCCCGGCGCGGGCGAGCGCCCGGCCCGCCGCACCTCGCTGCAGGCCGAGGGCAACAGCACCTACACCGGTGTGCGCTACCAGTACCGCCGCGGTGAGACGGACGCCTGGAAGGACATCCCGGTCGCCAACGTCAGCACCGCCGGCGGCCAGCCGGTGACCGCCTGGCCGTTCACCGCCCCCGGCGGCAAGCCGGCCCCGCTGACCTGGAACATCACCGACACCCTGGCCGAGAACGGCCCGGTGGACGTGCGCGCGGTCTTCACCGACGGCTCCGCCACCGACGCCACCGAGCCGAACACCATCACGGTGGACCGCAACGCCGGCACCGCGCCGGAGACGACGGTCGGCCCCGGCCGGGTGAACACCCTCACCGGTGACCTCACCCTCTCCGCCTCCGACGCCGAGGGCTTCGGCCTCAGCGCCGAGCGCTCCTACTCCTCCCGCCGGCCGGCCAACGGCTCGGCCCAGGAGGGCCAGGCCGCGATCTTCGGCCCGCAGTGGAGCGCCGGCACCACCGCCGAGGGCGCCGACACCGCCTACACCCACCTGCGCCAGACCTCCCCGACCTCCGTCGCGGTGGTCACCTCCGAGGGCGGCGAGACCGGCTTCACCGCCACCGGCTCCGGTGGCTGGAAGCCCGAGCCGGGCGCCGAGGACCTGACCCTGACCGGTGCCTTCACGGGCGCCTTCACCCTGAAGGACACCTCGGGCACCACGGTCTCCTTCGGCAAGGTCGACCCGGCCGCGACCACCTGGCAGGCCACCGCCACCTCGCTGCCCAGCCAGAACTCCACCACCTCGGTCGTCTCCGAGAAGGTCGTCTCCGGCGGCAGGACCCTGGCCCGTCCCAAGCTGGTCGTCGCGCCGCTGTCGGCGACCGCCTCGGCCGACTGCGCCGCCGTGCCGTCCACGGCCGGCTGCCGGGTCCTGGAGTACGTCTACGCCGACGCCACCAGCGCGACCGCGTCCGCGCTGGGCGACGTCGCCGGCCAGGTGAAGCAGATCCGCCTGTGGTCCACCGAGCCCGGTGCCGCCGCGGCCACCCCCGTCGTGATGTCGCAGTACGCCTACGACGACCAGGGCCGGCTGCGCGAGGTCTGGGACCCGCGGATCAGCCCGGCGCTGAAGACCGCGTACACCTACGACGCGACCGGCCGGGTCACCACCGTGACCGAGCCCGGCGAGCTGCCGTGGACCCTGGCGTACGGCAAGGCCGGCAACGCCGCCACCGCCGGCGAGGGCATGCTGCTGAGCGCCTCGCGTCCCACCCTCAAGCAGGGCAGCAAGGACGTCACCGACGGCACCGCGACCACCTCGGTCGTCTACGACGTCCCGCTGAGCGGCGCCAACGCGCCGTACCCGCTCGCGCCGTCCGACGTCGCGGCCTGGGGCCAGACCGACGCCCCGACCGACGCCACCGCGGTGCTGCCGCCCGACGCCGTCCCGCCGACCCACGACGGCAAGGCGCTCGGCACCGCCGGCTACAACCGCGCCTCGGTGACGTACACCAACGCCTCCGGCCGTGAGGTCAACACCGCCACCCCCGGCGGCGGCATCACCACCACCGAGTACAACGCCTACGGCAACGTGGTGCGGACCCTCTCCGCGGAGAACCGCATCCTCGCCCTGGCCACCACCGGCAACGACCTGAACAAGCTGCGGGCCCTCGGCATCGCCGGCCGCTCGACCGCCGACCGCGCCCAGGTGCTCTCCGAGCTCTCGGTGTACTCGGCCGACGGCAAGCGGCTCACCGACCAGTACGACCCGCTGCGGCTGGTCACCCTGGCTCGCGACCTGGCCGCCTCCGGCACCTCCCCGGCGCTCACCGCCGGGACCGAGGTCGCGGCCCGCGCCCACACCGTGACCAACTACGACGAGGGCCGCCCGGCCAACGCCGCGGTCAGCGACCAGGTGACCTCGGTGACCGTCGGCGCCCGGATCGACGGCTACGCCGCCGACGCCGACACCCGCACCAACGCCACCGAGTACGACTGGGCCCAGGGCCTGGCCACCCGGACCGTCCAGGACCCGGCCGGCCTGAAGATCACCACCAGCACCGGGTACGACGCCAGCGGCCGGGTGACCTCCCAGAGCCGCCCGAACTCCACCGGCACCGACGCGGGCACCACCGTGACCACGTACTACGAGGCCACCGGCACCGGCCCGTGCGCCGGCCGCCCCGAGTGGGCCGGCCTGGTCTGCTCCACCGCACCGGCCGCCCAGATCGCCGGCGGCGGCGCCAACCCGCTCCAGCTGCCCACCAAGACGTACCAGTACGACCGGCTGGGCGCGACCACGCTCCTCACCGAGACCGCCAACGGCGTCACCCGCACCACCAGCCGCACCTACGACGCCGCCGGCCGCCCGCTGAAGGTGACCGTCACCGGGGGCACCGGGACCGCCGTCCCGGAGACCGTGAACGGCTACGACCCGGCCACCGGCCAGCCGTCCACCGTCTCCAACGGCTCGACGACCGTCACCCAGCAGTACGACAAGCTCGGCCGCCCGGTCTCCTACGACGACGGCACGGGCAGCGTCACGACCGTCGAGTACGACAAGCTCGACCGCGTGGTGAAGAAGTCCGACTCGGTTCCGTCGACCACCACCTACGGCTACGACACCGCCAAGGACCCGCGCGGCCTGCCCACCTCGCTGACCGACTCGGTCGCCGGGACCTTCAACGCCACGTACGACGTCGAGGGCCGCCTGCTCACGCAGACCCTGCCCGGCGGCAACCTCCTGACCAACACCTACGACAGCCGGGGCATCCAGACCGGCAAGACCTACACCGACCAGGCGGGCACCGTCCTGCTGGCCGACACCGCCGAGTACACCGTCCACGGGCAGCAGGCCGGCCGGACGCAGACCGACGGCAACAGCACCGCCGGCGTCTTCGCCTACGACGCCGCCGGCCGCCTCACCAAGGCCACCGACAGCACCGGCCTGGCCTGCGGCACCCGGTCCTACGCCTTCGACAAGAGCAGCAACCGGACCAGCCGCACCAGCGTCACCGACGACTGCGACCCGGCCACCGCCGACACCGTCACGACCACCGACACCCACGCCTACGACACGGCCGACCGCCTCACCGGCACCGGCTACGGCTACGACGCCTACGGCCGCACCACCACGCTGCCCAAGGGCACCCAGCTGAGCTACTTCGCCAACGACCTGGTCCGCGGCGAGGCCCTCGGCGACACCCGGCGGACCTGGGACCTCGACGCCACCGGCCGCCTGGCCAAGGCCACCACGGAGACCAAGGGCGCCGACGGCACCTGGGCCGTCACCGGGCTGACCACCAACCACTACGACGGCTCCGAGGACACCCCCAGCTGGTCCGCGGACGCGGCGGGCCGCATCGTCCGGCACGTCACGGACCTGACCGGCCAGCTCACGGCCGCCACCGGCACCGACGGCGGCGCGGTCCTCCAGCTGACCAACCTGCACGGCGACGTCTCGGTCCAGATGTCCCCGGACGGCACCCAGGACCTCGCCGTCTACCACTACGACGAGTACGGCAACGTCGTCGACGCGACCGGCACCACCGCGTACGGCTGGCACGGCGGGCAGCTGCGCTCCGGCGACACGCTCAGCGGCCTGGTCCTGATGGGCGTGCGGGTCTACGACCCGACCACCGGCCGGTTCCTGCAGACCGACCCGCTGCCCGAGGGCTCGCCCAACCAGTACGGCTACCCGGTCGACCCGATCTCCATGGACGACCTGACCGGTCTGGCCTGGTACAAGAAGTGGACCGCCTACTTCAGCAAGGCCGGCGCCACCAAGCTGGCCAAGCAGCTGAAGACCGCCAGCACCGTCAGCAAGATGGTCGGCCTGATCGTCGGGTTCTTCCCGCACATCGCCGCGAAGATCATCGGCGGCATCCTGAAGGGCTTCGGCTGGCTGCTGAAGAGCTGGAGCAAGGGGATCACCCAGGCGAACAACCGCCGCGGCAGCCGCGGGGTGAGCATCACCGTCGGCCTCTGGCGCAGCCGCTTCCTCGGAATTCCCTACGGGAAGTCGGAGATCCGCACCCGCTACTGACGACAGCACCGCACCGCACGCACCGAAAGGCCGGCCGGCCCGGGGAACCCCCCGGGC
>NZ_JBHVER010000109.1:0-26050 GCF_042802195.1 Kitasatospora sp. NPDC057500
CGCCACCACGGCGCGCGCCCCTCCCCCGACGGCGGCGGGCCCCTCAGGCCTGGTCGAGCGCCTTCCGGGGCACCCCCGCCGCCCGGTAGGCCGCCTCCTCGTCCAGCGTCTCCGCCTCCAGCAGCGCCGCCGCCAGCGCGTCCAGCCGGGCCCGCTCCTCGGTCAGCAGCCGCACCGCCTCGCCGTAGCACTCCGCGACGATCCGCCGGGCCTCCTCGTCCACCGCGTCCAGCGTGGTCGGCGCCGCGGAGAGCCCGTAGGCGCCCTGGGGGTCGGACGGAACGGCGGTGAGCCGGCCGACCCGCTCGCTCATGCCCCACCGCCCGGCCATCCCGCGGGCGATGCCGGTGACCTGCTCCAGGTCGCTCTCCGCGCCGGTGGTGATCACTCCGTAGACCACCTGCTCGGCGGCCATCCCGCCGAGCGCGCCGATGATCCGGCCGCGCAGGTAGGGCTCGGTGTAGGAGTACCGGTCGGTCTCCGGGGTGGAGAGGGTGACGCCGAGGGCCCGGCCGCGCGGCACGATGGTGACCTTGCGGACCGGGTCGGCGCCCGGCTGGAGCATGCCGAGCAGGGCGTGGCCGCTCTCGTGGTAGGCGGTCCGCTCCCGCTCGGCCCGCGGCATCACCAGCGGCCGGACGGCGCCGAGCTGGACCTTCTCCAGCGCGTCCGAGAGGTCCCGGTCGTTCACCGCGTCCTGGCGGCGCTTGACCGCGATCAGGGCGGCCTCGTTGACCAGGTTGGCCAGTTCGGCGCCGGTCATCCCGGGGGTGACCTTGGCGAGCCGGTTCAGGTCGGCGTCACCGGCCAGCGGGACGTCCCGGGAGTGGATGCGCAGGATGGCCGCGCGGCCGTCACGGTCCGGCGGGCTGACGGTGATCCGCCGGTCGAAGCGGCCGGGGCGCAGCAGCGCCGGGTCGAGCACGTCGGCCCGGTTGGTGGCGGCGATGACGATGACGCCCTCGGAGCCGGTGAAGCCGTCCATCTCGGTGAGGATCTGGTTGAGCGTCTGCTCGCGCTCGTCGTGGCCGCCCATGCCGCCGCCGCTGCCGCGCTGGCGGCCGATGGTGTCGATCTCGTCGATGAAGACGATCGCCGGGGCGACCTTGCGGGCCTCGGCGAACAGCTCGCGCACCCGGCTGGCGCCGACGCCGACGATCATCTCGATGAACTCGGAGGCGGAGGCGGAGAAGAACGGCACGTCCGCCTCGCCGGCCACGGCCCGGGCCAGCAGGGTCTTGCCGGTGCCGGGCGGGCCGCTGAGCAGCACGCCGCGCGGCATCTTGGCGCCGAGCCGGCGGTACCGCTGCGGGTTCTTCAGGAAGTCGACCACCTCGGTGAGCTCGGCCTCGACCTCGTCGATGCCGGCCACGTCGGCGAAGGTGGTGCGCCGGCCGGCCTCGGCGGTGACCGGCTTGGGCGGGGCCTTGCGCCCGAGCGCCCCGCCGCCGAGTCCGCCGGCCATCCGCCGGGCCAGCAGCACCCAGATCAGGACCAGCAGCAGCATCGGCGCCAGCGAGATGAGCAGGTTGGCGAGGAAGCTGCGCTGCTGGACGACCGGTTCGGCGGTGACCTCGACGCCCTGCTGCTGGAGGGTGGCCCAGAGGTCGTCCCCGGCGAAGACCGGCCGCTGGGTCTTGAAGTCGGTGTACGTCCCCTTGTCGCCGTCCGGCTTGGGCTCGGCGTTCTTGAGGGTTCCCTCGATCGAGTCGCCCTTGGAGTAGATCTTGGTGATGTTGCCCTTGCCCAGCTGGCTGTTGAACTCGGTGTAGGAGATCGTGGTGGCGCCGTCGGGGCCGAAGAAGGACAGCAGCAGGTCGCTGATCAGGAACACCACGAGGGCGGTGAGGACGAGGCCCGTCCAGCCGCCGGGCATCTTGCGCCGCGGGGGCGGCGGGGGTGGGGCGCCCTCGGACCGCCACGGCTGGTCGGGGGTCTGGCGCGGTGGCACGGGATCAGTCACCCATCGGACAATACGGACATCCGCTCGGCTCCTCCAACCGCAACGCCGCACCGTCCGACACGCCCGGACGCGGGCCCGGGCCCCGGAGCGGAGGGCCGGGCGGAACGGCCGCCCCGCCCGGTCAGGCCCGTTCCTCCGCGGCGGCCGACCCCGGCCATTCCTCGGCGGTCAGCGCGAAGCGCTCGTGGTCCCGCCACTCCCCCTGGAGGAACAGCATCCGCGGGGTGAACCCCTCGTGCCGGAAGCCCAGCCGCTTGGCCAGGGCGATCGACCGGTCGTTGTCCGGCTGGACGTTGATCTCCAACCGGTGCAGCCCGAGCCCGCCCTCCGTCAGCGGGGCGAAGCAGCTGTCCAGGACGAGCCGCAGGCCCTCGGTCATCCGCCCGGTGCCGGCGAACGGCAGGAAGGAGTCGTAGCCGAGCGCGCCGTTGCAGAACCGGCCCATCACGATGTTGGCCACGTTGACCTTGCCGACCAGCCCGCCGGTCTCCCGGTCCACGATCAGGAAGGTCCGCAGGGACGGCCCCTGGCGCCTCATCAGGTCGGGCATCGCGTCCGGCTCCACCGGGTTCCACCGGCCGATGTGCTCGGCGGACCGCCGGACCGCCTCGGCGTACGCCGCCTCGTCCCCGGCCCGCGGGGCCCTGATCGTCACTCGCATCGGCCCATCATCTCGGATGACCATCGGGCGTGCGAACGGCCCGCCGCCCGGAGGGAACCGGGCGGCGGGCCGTTCACGGGTGCGCCTCAGGACCGAGGAGGCGCCGGAGCAGGAGCGGAGCAGCACTCCGGTGCGGCTCCGACCGGACTACAGCAGGTCCTTGAACTCCTTGGGCAGCTCGAAGTCGGCCGGGCCCTTGCCCGCGCCGAGGCCGAACGCGCCGCCCTCGGCGGGCGGCTGGCCGGGGCCGAGCGCGCGGCGCTCGGCGGCCGCGGCCTCCTCCTGCGCCCGCTTCAGCGGGTTGCCGCTCTTGCGCTTGCCCTTGGCGACCGGGGCCTTCTTGGCGGACTTCTTGCCGCCGCCGCCCATGCCCGGGATGCCCGGCATGCCGGGGACGCCCTTGCCGGAGGCCATCGCGGACATCATCTTGCGGGCCTCGAAGAACCGCTCGACGAGGTTCTTCACCTCGCCGACCTGGACGCCCGAGCCCTTGGCGATGCGGGCCCGGCGGGAGCCGTTGATCAGCTCCGGCTCGGCGCGCTCGGCCGGGGTCATCGACTTGATGATCGCACCGACGCGGTTGACGTCCTTGTCGTCGATGTTGTTGATCTGGTCGCGGATCTGGCCCATCCCCGGCAGCATGCCGAGCAGCTTGGAGATCGAGCCCATCTTCTGGACCTGCTCCAGCTGGGACAGGAAGTCGTCCAGGGTGAACTGCTTCGGGCCGCCGCGCAGCTTGGCGGCGATCTTCTCGGCCTCGGCCTGCGAGAAGGTCTGCTCGGCCTTCTCGATCAGCGAGAGGACGTCACCCATGCCCAGGATGCGCGAGGCCATCCGGTCGGGGTGGAAGGCGTCGAAGTCGTCGACCTTCTCGCCGTTGGAGGCGAACATGATCTGCCGGCCGGTGACGTGCGCGACCGAGAGCGCGGCACCGCCGCGGGCGTCGCCGTCGAGCTTGGAGAGCACCACGCCGGTGAAGTCGACGCCCTCGAGGAAGGCCTGCGCGGTGGTGACCGCGTCCTGGCCGATCATCGCGTCGACGACGAACAGGACCTCGTCCGGGTTGACGGCGGCCCGGATGTCGGCGGCCTGCTGCATCAGCTCGGCGTCGATGCCGAGGCGGCCGGCGGTGTCGACGATGACGATGTCGTGCTGCTTCTGCTTGGCGTACTCGATCGAGTCCCGGGCCACCTGGACCGGGTCGCCGACGCCGTTGCCCGGCTGCGGCCCGTAGAACGCGACACCCGCGCGGTCGGCGACGACCTGCAGCTGGTTGACGGCGTTGGGGCGCTGGAGGTCGCAGGCGACCAGCAGCGGGGTGTGCTTCTGCTGCTTCAGCCAGTGGCCGAGCTTGCCGGCCAGGGTGGTCTTACCGGCACCCTGAAGACCAGCGAGCATGATCACCGTCGGGCCGCTCTTGGCGAACCGCACCCGGCGGGTCTCGCCACCGAGGATGGCGATGAGCTCCTCGTTGACGATCTTGATGATCTGCTGGGCCGGGTTCAGCGCGCCGGAGACCTCGGCGCCGAGCGCGCGCTCCTTCACCTGCTTGATGAAGGCCCGGACGACCGGCAGCGCGACGTCCGCCTCCAGCAGCGCGATGCGGATCTCGCGGGCGGTGGCGTCGATGTCCGCCTCGCTCAGGCGGCCCTTGCCCCGGAGGTTCTTGAACGTCGCTGCGAGGCGATCGGAAAGGGTGTCGAACACGTCGTCGCGGGTCCTCTGCGGCATCGGTGTGAGTACGGTCGTCGCCCCCAAGGGTATCCGGCCGCCCCGGGGACGGTCTCCACCCGGGTTCGACCGAACTCCGACCGACCCCCGACAGCCCTCCGGCCGACCCCCTGCCGGACCCCTGCCAGCCCCCGGCCGGATCCCGGCAGGCCTCCCGGACGGCCTCAGCCCAGCGCCGCCCGGACCGCCGCCGCCACCCCCGCCGCCCGCCCCGCGGAGAGCGGACGCCCCGCCGCATCGGTCAGGTAGAACGCGTCCACGGCGTCCGCGCCGAGCGTCGAGACGTGCGCGGTGCGCACCCGTACCCCGGCGCCGTCCAGCGCCCGGCCGATCCGGTGCAGCAGCCCGGGGGCGTCGTGCGCGCGCACCTCCAGCACCGTCGCGCTCGCCGAGGCGACCGGCGGTGCGACCGTCACCACCGGCGGCGGGACGGGGACGCCGCGCCGGCGCGGGGCCGCCGCGTCGCGCTCGGCCAGCCGGCGGGCGACGTCCAGCGAGCCGTCCAGCGCCCGGCGCAGGTCCGCCCGGAGCCGCGCGGCCTCCGGCAGCTCGCCGAACTCCGCGGCCACCGTCCAGGAGAGCAGCAGCACCGGCCCGGCGCCGACCGGGTCCAACTCGCACAGCCCCGCCGAGCGGACCGCCAGCCGGTGCAGGGCCAGCACCCCGGCGACGGTGCCCAGCAGGCCGGGCCGGTCCGGGACGGCCAGCAGCAGCCGCGCGCCCATCGGCCCGCTGCCGGCCGCGTCCGTCTCGCTCCGGGCCGCCAGCGACAGCGCCGGCCCGCCGGTCCTGGCCGCCTCCACCGCCAGCCGCTCCTGCTCGGCGGTCGGCTCGGCCTCGACGGCGCCGGGGTGCCCGCCGGACGTCCCGGTCAGCCGGGCGGCGGCCCGGGCCGCGAGGCCGTCCACGAGGGCGGCCCGCCAGCCGCTCCACGCGGCCGGGCCGGTGGCCAGGGCGTCCGCCTCGGTCAGCGCCCGCAGCAGCTCCAGCCGGGCCACCGAACCGACCGCCCCGGTGACGGCCTCCACGGTGGCCGGGTCGTCCGGGTCCCGCCGGGTCGCGGTGTCCACCAGGGTCAGGTGGTGGCGGACCAGCACCGCCAGGGTCTCCACCGACTCCGGGTCGAAGCCCATCCGGGCGGCCAGCCCGCGGACGACGGCCTCGCCCGCCTCGCTGTGGTCGCCCGGGCGGCCCTTGCCGATGTCGTGCAGCAGCGCGGCGACCAGCAGCAGGTCGGGGCGGGCCACCCGGCGGGTCATCGCGGCGGCCCGCACCGCGGTCTCCACCAGGTGCCGGTCCACCGTCCAGCGGTGCACCGCGTTGCGCTGCGGCCGGCAGCGCACCCACTCCCAGTCCGGCAGCAGCCGGGTGACCAGCCCCCGCGCCTCCAGTGCCTCCCAGACCGGCAGACAGGCCTCGCCCGCGCCCAGCAGGGTGACCAGTTGCTCGCGCGCCTCGTCCGGCCAGGGCACCGGCAGCGGACGGCACTCCGCCGCCAGCCGGCGCACCGTCGCGTGGGAGAGGGCGAGGCCGTTCTGGGCGGCCGCCGCGGCGGCGCGCAGCAGCAGTACCGGGTCCGCGGCCGGGCGGGCGCCCTGGGCGAGCACCGCCTCGCCGTCCTGCTCGACCACGCCCTCGGCGAGCGGCCGGCGCTCGACCGAGCCCCGGGGCGCCGAGCCCCGGGCCACCGCGCCGCGCCCGGCGGCGGTGAACGGGAAGCGCCGGACCGGGCGGCGGCCCCGGCCCGAGCGGGCGGCCAGCACCCGCTCCACCGACCGCCAGGCGACGTCGGAGGCGTAGGCGACGGTCCGCGCCGCCCGGTAGACCTCGCGCAGCAGGGCGTCCGCGTCCGGCACGCCCAGCCGCCCGGCGACCTGGTCCTGGTCCTGGAGCGCGAGCCGCTCGGTGGCCCGGCCGGTCACCAGGTGCAGGGCGTCGCGGACGTCCGCCAGCCGGAGCGCAGCGGCGTCCAGCCCCTCCCGGGGCGCGTCGGCCAGCCAGCTCGCGGCGATGGCGCCCAGCGTGACGACGTCCCGCAGACCACCGCGGGCCTCCTTCAGATCGGGTTCCAGCAGGAAGGACAGCTCGCCGTGCCGCTCGGCCCGCTCCCGGACCAGCTCCCGCAGCTCCGGCAGCCGCCGCGGGGCGCCCGCCCGCCAGTCGGCGAGCACGGCGGAGCGCAGCGCGGCGGTGAGCGCCGGGTCGCCGGCCACGTGCCGGGCGTCCAGCAGGCCGAGCTGCGCCTTCAGGTCGGCGGCGGCCACCGACCTGGCCTCGGCCGGGGTGCGGACGGCGTGGTCGAGCGAGGCGCCGGAGTCCCACACCGGGTACCAGAGGCGCTCGGGCACGGCGGGGTCCAGCCGGCCCTCGTGCAGCAGCAGGACGTCGAGGTCGCTGCGCGGGGAGAGCTCGCCGCGCCCGTAGCCGCCGACCGCGACCACGGCGACCCCGGCGGGGGCGCCGGCCGCGGTGAACAGGCCGGCCAGCCAGTCGTCGGTGAGCGCCGACAGCGCGGTGCGGCGCCCCCGGCCGCCGGGGCCGGGGGCGGCGAGCAGCTCGGTTCGGGCGGCGGCCGGGCCGACGGGGCCGGGCCCGGGGGCGGCGGGGGCGGTGGCCATCCGGTCGGGCCCTCAGAGGGCGTCGGGGCCGCGTTCGCCGGTGCGGACCCGGACCGCCGTCTCCACCGGGACCGCCCACACCTTGCCGTCGCCGATCTTGCCGGTCCGGGCCGCGTTGACCAGGACGTCGATCAGCGGCTCGGCGTCCTCGTCCTCGACCAGGACCTCCACTCTGACCTTGGGGACCAGGTCCACGGTGTACTCCGCACCCCGGTAGACCTCGGTGTGGCCGCGCTGGCGACCGTAGCCGCTGGCCTCGGAGACGGTCAGGCCGTGCACGCCGAAGGCCTGCAGCGCGGCCTTCACCTCGTCCAGGCGGTAGGGCTTGATGACGGCGGTGATGAGCTTCATCGGGCGTCCACCTCGGTCTTCTCGATGCTGTCGGCCGCGGCCGCGGTCACGGATGCGGGAGTCACCGGCACGGCGGTCACGGGCACAGCCGTCACGGGCACGGCGGCCGTGCGGCCGAGGCCGGAGCCCAGCGCGCCGAGGTCGTACGCGGACTCGGCGTGCTCGGCCTGGTCGATGCCGGCCACCTCGACCTCCTCGGCGACCCGGAACCCGATCGCCCGGTCGACCGCCTTGGCCAGCAGCCAGGAGAGCACGAAGGAGTAGACGCCGACCACCGCCACGCCCATCGCCTGCTTGCCCAGCTGCGCCGGCCCGCCGCCGTAGAACAGCCCCTCGGCGCTCTGGCCGACCGTCCCGGTGGCGAACAGGCCGACCAGCAGCGAGCCGATCACCCCGCCGACGGCGTGCACGCCGACCACGTCGAGCGAGTCGTCGAAGCCCCAGCGGTACTTGAGGCTGATCGCGGCCGCGCAGGCGGCGCCGGCGGCCAGGCCGATCGCCACCGCGCCGAGCGGGGAGACCGAGCCGCAGGCCGGGGTGATCGCCACCAGGCCCGCCACCGCACCGGAGGCGGCGCCCAGCGTGGTGAACGCGCCGTGCCGCAGCCGCTCGTAGACCAGCCAGCCGACCAGCGCGGCGCCGGTGGCGACCTGGGTGTTGAGCAGGGCCATCGCCGCCACGCCGTTGGCGGCCAGTGCCGAGCCGGCGTTGAAGCCGAACCAGCCGAACCAGAGCAGCCCGGAGCCGAGCATCACCAGCGGCAGCGAGTGCGGGCGCATCGGGTCCTTGCGGAAGCCGATCCGCTTGCCGAGCACCAGGCAGAGCGCCAGTCCCGCGGCCCCGGCGTTGATGTGCACGGCGGTCCCGCCGGCGAAGTCGATCACGCCGTTGCGGTCGCCGAGCCAGCCGCCGCGGCCGCCGTCGAAGAAGAACACCCAGTGGGCGACCGGGAAGTACACCACCGTCGCCCAGAGCGCGATGAACAGCCCCCAGGCCGCGAATCTCGCGCGGTCCGCGACCGCGCCGCTGATCAGCGCCGGGGTGATGACCGCGAACATCAGCTGGAAGACGGAGAACGCCGTCACCGGGATCGTGCCGGTGAGGTCGGTCAGGCCGATGCCGCGCATCCCGAGGAAGTCCAGGTTGCCGATCAGGCCGGCGCCCGCGTCGGGCCCGAAGCTGAGCGAGTAGCCGTAGAGGACCCACAGCACGGTGACGATGCCCAGCGACAGGAAGCTCATCGCCAGCATGTTCAGCGTGCTCTTGGCCCGGACCATCCCCCCGTAGAAGAAGGCCAGCCCCGGGGTCATCACCATGACCAGGGCCGCACTGATGAGTACGAAGGCGGTGTCGCCCGCGCTGAAGCCGTCCGGCATCGGCGTCTCCTCCCGACTGGAGCCGATCCGCACCCGGGTCCCTGTCCCGTGACCCGGTGCGTCGGCGTTGAGCAGGAGCGTGCCGAAGGCTGGTTTCGGCCGATGCGGCCCGGTGTTTCACCGCCGTGACGAGGACGACGGCGGGGTTACGCCCGCGTGAACGCGGCACCGACCGTGCCGTCGGCGGCCGGCACGGTCGGTGCGGGGAGTCGCGGTGGAGGCTCAGACCACCGAGACGTATTCGGGGATGTCCTGGACGACCCGCTCCTTGAGCCGGCTGACCGCGTCCACGCCCTTGAACCGGGCTGCGGCGGCCTCGGTGGTCTTGCGGACCCGCGAGTTGAGCCGCTCGGAGCGGACCTTGGTGGCGATGTCCACCGCCTGCTCGGCGAAGACCGCGGCCTCCTCCGGCTCGTTCTGCAGCAGGTGCACGCTGGCCATGCCGACCAGGTTGAAGGCGTACGAGCGCACGTGGTCGCCGTCCTGCCGGAACAGGTCGACCGCGCGTTCCATCACCGGCGCCGACATCGAGGCGTAGAGCTCCGAGTTGTCCGAGTGGTAGGCGAGGTCGCGGAAGGAGTGCGCGTTCTCGGCGTTGAGCTCGGCCGGCGAGAAGAACTTCAGCCAGTCCGGATCGCCGTCGCCCTCGCGGATGTCGGTGAAGGTGTCCTCGGCCAGCCGGATCGCCCGGGCGCACCGGTTCACCTCGCCGATCGTGGCGTACGCGCGCGCCTCCATCGCGTAGAGCAGGGACTGCTGGCGCGGGGTGGCGGTGTCCCGGCTGCCGTACTGGGCGAGGTGGATCAGCTCCAGCGCGTCCTCGCCCCGGTTGAGGTGGATCATCTGCCGGCTCATGTCGGTGAGGATCAGCGCGCCGAACGGGCGGTCGCCCGCCTCCTTGGCGGCGTGCAGGGCCAGTACGTAGTACTTCTGCGCGCTGGGGTGCATGCCGACGTCGTAGGACATCCAGCCGGCCAGGTGGGCCAGCTCGGCGGTGAGCCGGAACAGCCGCTTGGTGGTCTGCTCGGGGTAGGTCTCCTGGAGCAGGTCGGTGACCTCGTGGAGCTGGCCGACCACGGCCTTGCGGCGCAGACCGCCGCCGTTCTGCGCGTCCCACTGGCGGAACATGACGGTGGTCTGCTCCAGCAGTTCCAGCTCGGGCTCGGAGAGCCGGCCGGTGAACGGCTCGCCGCCGTTGGCCGCGGTGAGGATCGGGGTGGGGGCGCCGGTCGGGCCGGGCGCCAGCCAGCGCTGCATCGGCTCGATCAGCGCGGCACCGGCGGTCAGCGCGAGCGAGGTGCCCAGGAAGCCGCGCCGGTTGAGCATGAGGTCGCTGCGCGAGTAGTCGCTGATCAGCTGGACGGTCTGCGGCGCGCTCCACGGCAGGTCGACGCCGCCGCCCACGGTGGAGACCGGCACGGCGGCGCGCAGACCGAGGTCCTCGATCGAGACCACCGACCCGAACCGCTCCGAGAACAGCTCGGACATGATCTTCGGGATCGGCTCGCGCGGCTGCTCGCCGTCGAGCCAGCGCCGCACCCGCGAGGTGTCCGTGGAGACGTGGTGGGCCCCGATCTGCCGGGCCCGGCGGTTGACCTGGCGGGCCAACTCCCCCTTGGACCAGCCGCTGCGGGCGAACCACGTGGTCAGCTTCTCGTTGGGTTGCTTCTCTGCCATGGGTCCGTCCCCATCCCGCCCGGGCCCCGGGGCCCCGATCGTGACCGCCCGACGGTTGCGGGCTCTTACCAGACGTGTCGTACCGGACTGCGGCGCTGCCGTCGCAGACGGGCCGTCAGTTCCTCAACTCCCGGCCCGCCATGGCCCGGAGCGGACTCCCCGACGAGGTCCGTGTGCTGAACGTAACGCCCCGCGCACCGCCCCGGGGAGCGGCCCTGGCGAAACGCCACCTTTCGCCACCCCCAGGAGTGAACCGAACCGTGTCGGCAGGCGGTTCACTAGGAAGTCCCGGCGGTCCGGCATATGCGGCCCGCCAAGTCCCCGACAGCACCCGGCTTTTCAGGCGAACCGCCGCCGCCACGGGCGGATTTCGCACCCGCACCGACCGACGGCCCTCCCGGGCACAGACGATCCGGCATCGGCACCGCCGACCACAAGGCGGCGCACGAGGCGCACCAGGGCAACTGGCGCACACCGCGCGCTGCGCGCCGCCACCGCACCACGCACCACGCACAGGAAAAACAACACACAGTCACCGTCCCGTAACCATCGGCAACGAGATCCTGTTGGGGGAGGCATGGACAACCTGTTCGGCGTACTTCGACTGGGGCACCTGCGGCGGGCGCCGCTGGGCGCGCGCCACCGCACCCGCGCCACCGCGAACCAGGCTGCCGCGGAGTACACCGGCCGTTGGGGCTGGACCGTCGTCGTCGGCGAGCCGGCCCGCAGCGCCACCGCCCCGGACCGCTGCCACTGCGGTTCGCCGCGCTGCGCCGCCCCCGGACTGCACCCGGTCCCCGGCGCCGGACCGGCCGTCCGTCCCGGCACCGACGTCTCGGTGCTCTTCCCCACCGGCCGGGCCTTCGACGTCCTCGACGTGCCCGAGCCGGCCGGCCTCCAGGCCCTGGTCCGACTGGAGCGGATGGGCACCCAGGTGGGCCCGGTGCTCGCCGCGCCTACCGGGCGGCTGCAGTTCCTGGTCGCGCCGGGCACCGCCCGCCGGCTGCCGGACCTGCTCTACCGGATGGGCTGGGACGACGCCGCCCTCGACCTCATCTGCCACGGCGAGGGCAGCTTCGTCGCCGCGCCGCCGACCGTGCTCCCCGGCCTCGGCCCGGTCCGCTGGCTGCGCCGCCCCACCCGCGACAACGCCGGCTGTCCCCCCGAGGCCCGCCTCCTGCTCGGCACCCTCGCCTACGCCTGCCACCGCGGCCGCGAACGCACCCGCGAACCCGCCTGGATCGCCTGACTCCGTTCTCGCCCGCTCGCCTCCGGGGCGCTCCTGTCCGGCGCCGACGGTCGTCGCTCCGGCGCTCCCTCCTTCCTCGGCCGCCTGTCGTTCCTCCCATTGGGCACCGGCGCGCCCCTTCGGCTCGGGGCGGGTCGCCTTCGGCCCGCACCGGGGCGTGCGGGGCGTTCCCAGGCGCGGGGGGTCCGCCCGGATGCGCCGAAGGGCCCGCCCCTCGCGGGAGCGGACCCTTCATCGGTGGCACCGGGTGGTGCTCAGTCCCCGATCAGCGCGTCCACGAACGCGCCCGGCTCGAACGGCGCCAGGTCGTCGGCGCCCTCGCCGAGACCGATCAGCTTGACCGGCACGCCCAGCTCGCGCTGGACGGCCACCACGATGCCGCCCTTGGCGGTGCCGTCCAGCTTGGTCAGCACGATGCCGGTGATGTCGACCACCTCGGCGAAGACCCGGGCCTGGATCAGCCCGTTCTGGCCGGTGGTGGCGTCCAGCACCAGCAGCACCTCGTCCACCGGACCGTGCTTCTCGACGACCCGCTTGACCTTGCCCAGCTCGTCCATCAAGCCGGTCTTGGTGTGCAGTCGCCCGGCGGTGTCCACCAGCACGGTGTCCGCGCCCTCGGCGATGCCCTCCTTGACCGCGTCGAAGGCGATCGACGCCGGGTCGCCGCCCTCGGGCCCGCGCACGGTCCGCGCGCCGACCCGCTCGCCCCAGGTCTGCAGCTGGTCGGCGGCGGCGGCACGGAAGGTGTCGGCCGCGCCGAGCACCACCTTGCGGCCGTCGGCGACCAGGACCCGGGCCAGCTTGCCGGTGGTGGTGGTCTTGCCGACGCCGTTGACGCCGACGACCAGGACGACCGCGGGGCCCTCCTCGTGCTTGGTGGAGCGCACGGTGCGGTCGGAGTCCTTGCCGATCAGCTCGACGAGTTCCTCGCGCAGCAGGCCGCGCAGCTCGTCCGGGGTGCGGGTGCCGAGCACCTTGACCCGGGTGCGCAGCCGCTCGACCAGCTCCTGGGTGGGGGCGACGCCGACGTCGGCGGTCAGCAGGGTCTCCTCGATCTCCTCCCAGGTGTCCTCGTCGAGGTGCTCGCGGGAGAGCAGCGAGAGCAGGCCCTTCCCGAGCGAGTTCTGCGAACGGGAGAGCCGCGAGCGCAGCCGGACCAGGCGGCCGGCGGTGGGCTCGGGGACCTCGATGGCGGGGGCCTCTTCGACCGTCCCGGGGGCGGTCCCGGCCTCGGCCTCGGCCTCGGCTTCCGCTTCGGCCTCGGCTTCGGCTTCGGCTTCGGCTTCGGCTTCGGCTTCGGGGAGCCGGACCTCCTCGACGGTGCGGCGCGGTTCCTCGGTCGGCGGCGCGGCCTCCTCGCCGACGGCGGGCTCGCGCGGGGTCGGGGGCGCCGTGATGACCGGCGCCTGCGACTTCGGGGGCAGCTGCTGGCGTCGTCTGCCGGAAACGACGAGTCCGGCGATCGCGCCTACGGCGACCACCGCGATGACTACGGCAAGAATCACGTATTCCATAACCCCATCAGTATCCGCGACACCGGTCCGCGTGAACCGCAGGCGGTGGAGTGGATCACCGACGGGTCAGGGCCGCCGCTCCTTCTGTTCCTCCCGCAGCCGCTGGCTGATCACCTGCGAGATGCCGTCGCCCTTCATGGTCACCCCGTACAGGGCGTCGGCGGATTCCATGGTCAGCTTCTGGTGGGTGATGACGATCAGCTGGGAGCTCTCCCGCAGCTCCTCCATGATCGCGATCAGTCGGCGCAGGTTGGTCTCGTCCAGCGCCGCCTCGACCTCGTCCATGACGTAGAACGGGCTGGGCCTGGCCTTGAAGATCGAGACCAGCAGCGCCACCGCGGTCAGCGAGCGCTCGCCGCCGGAGAGCAGCGACAGCCGCTTGACCTTCTTGCCGGGCGGGCGGGCCTCCACCTCGACGCCGGTGGTCAGCATGGACTCCGGATCGGTGAGCACCAGTCGGCCCTCGCCGCCCGGGAACAGCCGGGCGAACACGCCCTCGAACTGCGCGGCGGTGTCGTGGTAGGCGGCGGTGAACAGCTGCTCGACCCGCTGGTCGACGTCCTTGACGATGTCGAGCAGGTCGCGCCGGCTGCGCTTGAGGTCGTCCAACTGCTCGCCGAGGAAGGTGTGCCGCTCCTCCAGGGCGGCGAACTCCTCCAGCGCCAGCGGGTTGACCTTGCCCAGCTGCTGGTACGCCCGCTCGGCCGCGCGCAGCCGCTTCTCCTGCTCGGCGCGGACGTAGGGGCGCGGCTCGCCCGGTTCCTGCCCCTCCTCCGGCGCGGACGGCGGGACGGGCCGGTCCGGCCCGTAGGAGGCCAGCAGTTCGGAGCCCTCGATGCCGAACTCCTCCAGTGCCCGGCTCTCCAGCTGTTCGATCCGCAGCCGCTTCTCGGCCCGCAGCACCTCGTCCCGGTGGCCGGCGTCGACCAGCTTGTCCAGCTCGTCCTTGAGTACGCGCCCGTGCTCGCGGTGCTCCTTCAGCTCCGCCTCGCGCGCCGCCCGCGCCTGTTCGACGGCGGCCCGTTCGGCGTCCGCGCGGGTGAGCGACACCTCCAGGCAGGCGAGCAGCTGCCGCGCGCCGGCGGCGACGGCGCGTGCGACGGCGGCCTCGTGCTCGGCGCGCCGGCGGCGCTCGGCGGCCCGGGCGCGCGCCTCGCGCTCGGCGCGGGCGGCCCGGTCCAGCTGCTCGGCCCGGCCGGCCAGGGCACGGACCCGCTCCTCGTGGGTGCGCACCGCGAGCCGGGCCTCCAGTTCGGTCTGCCGGGCGGCGGTGGCGGCCCCGGCCAGCCGCTGCTGCTCGGCGGCGTCGGGCTCGTCCTCGCCGTCGGCGGCGGTCTCCTCGGCGACGGCCAGGCGCTCGGCCAGTTCCTCGGCGGTGGCGAGCAGTTGGGCCAGCCCGTCCTCGGCGCGGCCGGCCGCGGCGGTCAGCCGGTCGGCCTCGCCGGCGGCGGCCCTGGACTGTCCGCCGAGCCGGCCCAGGGTGCCCGCGACCTCGGCCCGCTCGCGTTCCAGCTGCCGCCGCCGGACGGAGAGTTGTTCCAGCTCGGCGGCCGACTCCCGGCGCCGCTCGGTGAGTTCGGCCAGCCGCCCGGCCGACTCGGCGCAGCGGACGTCGAGTCCGGCGATCGCCCGGGCCGCCTCGTCCACCGCGGCCTGGGTCTCCAGCAGGCTGGGCGCGCCGCCCGAGCCGCCGTGCGCGAAGCCGGCGCCGAGCCGGTCGCCCTCGGCGGTGACGGCGCTCAGCGCGGGGTGCGCGGCGACCAGCCGCAGGGCCTCGTCGAGGGTGTCCACCACCGCGACGCCGGCCAGCAGCCGGGCGACGGCGGCCCGCAGTCCGTCCGGCCCGTCGACCAGGTCGGCGGCCCAGCGCGCACCGGGCGGCAATTCCTCCACCGGGCCGGCCGGTTCCGGGGCGCCCGCGATCAGCAGGGCGGCCCGGCCGGCGTCCTCCTTGCGCAGCAGCCGCAGCGCCTCGGCCGCGGCACGGGTCGAGTCGACGGCCACTGCGTCGGCGGCCGCGCCGAGGGCGGCGGCGACGGCGGTCTCGTGGCCGGGGGCGATCCGCAGCAGCGCGTCGGCCGGCCCGAGCAGCCCGGCCGGCCGGTCCCCGGCGGTGAGCAGGGCGCCGCTGCCGTCCTTGCGGCGCAGGCCGAGCGCGAGCGCCTCGTGCCGGGCGGTCAGCGCGGCCCGCTCGCGCTCGGCGGCGCCGGCGGCCTCGCGCGCGGCGGTGAGCTCCCGCTCGACGGCGGCGAGCCGTTCCCGGGCGCTGTCGTACGCGGTGTCGGTCCGCTCGCCGTCCTCGCTGTCGGCGTCGACCCTGGTCCGCAGCTCCTCGTACTCCTGCCGGGCGGCCTCGGCGCGTTGCAGCGCCTCGTCGCGGGCCTCGGCGAGCCGGCCGGTCTCGGCCTCGGCGGCGGCGGCCCTGGAGCGGGCGGCGGCGGCCTGCCCCTGGAGCCGGGCCAGCCCCTCGCGGCGGTCGGCGATGGCCCGGGCGGCGTCCTTGAGCCGGCGCTCCTCGGCGGCGAGGGCGCGTTCCAGTTCCGCCTTGGTGTCGACGGCCTCGTCGAGCGCCTCCTGGGCCTGCTCCAGCGCGGCGGCCAGCGCGGCCTCCTCCTCCCGGACCCGTTCGGCCTCGCGCTCCAGCTCCTCGGGGTCCCGGCCGCGCCGCTCCTCGGCCTGCCCGTCGGCGGCGGCGTGCCGGACCCTGGCCTCGGCGAGCCCGATGGTGCCGCGGGTGCGTTCGGCCAGCGCGGAGAGCCGGTACCAGGTCTGCCGGGCGGCCTCCAGCCCCGGGCCGAGCTGCTGGACCTGCGCCTCCAGCACGGCCTCGCGCCCGATCGCCCGGCCGAGTTCCTGCTCGACGGTGGAGCGGCGCAGCCGCAGCGCCAGCTCGTCGGCGATCTCCGCCTCGACGGCGGTGCGCAGCGCGAGCAGGTCGTCGGCGAGCAGCCGCAGCCGGGCGTCGCGGAGGTCGGCCTGGATGCCGGCGGCGCGCCGGGCGATCCGGGCCTGCCGGCCGAGCGGGCCGAGCTGGCGGCGCAGTTCGGCCACCAGGTCCTGGACGCGGTTGAGGTTGACCTGCATCGCGTCCAGCTTGCGCAGCGCCTTCTCCTTGCGCTTGCGGTGCTTGAGGACGCCGGCCGCCTCCTCGATGAAGGCGCGCCGGCCCATCGGGTCGGCGTGCAGGACGGAGTCGAGCTGTCCCTGGCCGACGATGACGTGCATCTCGCGGCCGATGCCGGAGTCGGAGAGCAGTTCCTGGATGTCCAGCAGGCGGCAGGTGTCGCCGTTGAGCGCGTACTCGCTGCCGCCGTTGCGGAACATCGTCCGGGTGATGGTCACCTCGGAGTACTCGATCGGCAGGGCGCCGTCGGTGTTGTCGATGGTGAGGCTGACCTCGGCACGGCCGAGCGGGGCGCGCCCGCTGGTCCCGGCGAAGATGACGTCCTCCATCTTGCCGCCGCGCAGCGACTTGGCGCCCTGCTCGCCCATCACCCAGGAGAGCGCGTCGACGACGTTGGACTTGCCGGAGCCGTTGGGCCCGACCACGCAGGTGATGCCCGGCTCGAACCGGAGGGTGGTGGCCGAGGCGAAGGACTTGAACCCGCGCAGCGTCAGACTCTTCAGGTGCACGCGCCGGTCTCCTCGCCTCGCTCACCAGGGGCTCCAGCGGTGACTGTATCCCCCGGCGACCCGGCGGCCCCGTCCCGGACACGACACCGGCGAACACCGGGCGAACACGGGGCGGACACGACGAAGGGACGCCACGCGGGGCGTCCCTTGCAAGCTGCGTCCCTTTCGGGGCGGCTCAGTGCACAGCGGCGTCGATCGAGGGCGGATCGGGCGGGACTCAGGTGAGAGCCGGCTCCCGCTGATCCAGATCGATGCTGTTGAGCAGCGAGTGCTCGCCAGCGACAGCGGTGAGTGCGTCGTTCTCAGCCTGCATCCGAAGGAGCTCGGCTTCGAGGTCCTGGACGCGCTGCTGCAGCCGTCGCATCTCGGAGAGCATTCGCGGGTCGGGGCCGCCGACGTACCCGAGAAGCGCCTTTGCCATGATGAATGGTCCTCCACGCTGAGTGACCGAACCGGAACGGTACAGGTCTAGGGGGAAGGGGGACGCACGCGCGGCGCGCACCGGCAGTGCTGGCTGGGCACTACGGCACAACCACCATGAGCTGGGCTCACGGGGGCGTGCGCCTACCGGAATGACGCGGTCGTGTGCGCGGGCTTCCAGCGTCTCACCAAAGACGGTACGGGTCAACACGATCACCGCACGCTACCGCGCCCCTGTCACCTGCCTGGCGGTGTCGTCACGCCGGGCGGCCACGAAGGGGGGTCCACCACATGCTCGTGGATCATCGTTCGATGCGGAGTCAACCACGAGTCTGCCCAGATGGCAACCGTACGACACCGCCGGTTGCCGATCGTTTTCCGGCAGCCTGTCCCGGGCCCTCCCCCGGCCCGTTCGGCGGGCGGCGATCAGCGGATCTCGAAGGTCCCGTACCCGGTCCCGACGGCGGTCCAGATCTCGGTCACCCCGCTGACCCGGCCCGGCGTGTCCGGGCCCCTGAGCAGCGCCAGCAGCCGTTCGCAGTCCGGGGCGAGGCCCTCGGCCACCACCTGCACCCGGCCGTCGCCGAGGTTGCTCGCATAGCCGGTCAGCCCGATCTCCAGCGCCCGCGCCCTGGTCCACCAGCGGAAGCCGACCTGCTGGACCTTGCCGCGCACCCAGGCGGTGACCCGGACCGGTTCGTCACTGTGGGCGTCGCGACCGTGCATGCCACCGACCCTATCCGCCCCGGCGGCGGCGCGCGCCACGGGCCGGACGGGGGTCGTTCCTCAGCGCGGGCCGCTCAGGGCGGCCAGCCCGGCCAGCGTCTTGAGCTGCTCGGACGCCACCCGCACGGCCACGGTCGAGCCGTCCGCTCCCCCAGACGGATCACGGCCCCCGCCGGTCGCCCGGCGGGGGCCGTGGGCCGATCATCGCATCGGCGGGTGGTGCGGGACAGGGTCAGAAGCCGCCGCCGAAGTCGCCACCGCCGCCGAAGTCCCCGCCGCCGTCGAAGCCGCCGAAGTCGGAGGAGTCGAAGTCGGCGCCCGAGTAGTCGCCGCCGTCGTAGTCGGCGCCCGCGTCGACGGGGCCGGCCGCGTAGGCCGGGGTGGCCATCATCGAGCCGAGCATGGTGCCCACCAGCAGGCCCGGCAGCAGACCGCCGCCGCCGAAGCCGCCGAAGTAGCCACCCGCCCAGGGGCCGTAGGCCGGGCCGGCGTTCCAGTACGGCTGCGGGCCGTGCTCGGTCGGGACGGTCCGGATGTCCGGGGCCTGGCCGGCCGCCAGCCGGTCGGCGTCGGCCCGGCAGACCGGGACCGAGCGGGCGGCGCCGCCCTCCGGGGACCACTCGGCGTCCAGCACGGACGGGCCGTGCCGCGGGTCGAAGAAGCACGGCGGCCGGCGCTCCGGCAGCGCGCGCCGCTCCCGCCGGGCCGCCAGGGTGGCCAGCGCGAACCGGCCGTCCTCCAGCGCCTCGGTGACCGGCTTCACGTCCTCCGGCCCCTCGGCCCCGTCCATCAGCCGCTTGGCCTTCTCGTAGGAGTCCAGCGCGTGGGTGTAGTCGCCGCGCTGCACGTCGTCGGCGTCCGGCGCGGAGGGGACGAAGTCGAGCCGGTCCAGTTCCTCGCCGTAGGCGGTGATGTCCTCGTCGACCACCTGGCGCAGCTGCGCCAGCTCGGCCCGGCGCTGCTCCTCCTTGCGCCGCTTGGCCCGGCGGAACAGCAGGAAGACGCCGCTGCCGGCGAGCGCCAGCAGGGCCAGCGGGACGACCACCGCAGCGGTGGAGACGCCGCCCTTGTCGCTGCTCACGCCGTGCCCCTTGATCTGCGGGGCGGCGGTGTCCACGAAGTCGTTCAGGGTGGCGTCGATGTCACCGGGGTGGGAGCGGAAGGAGGCGCCGGCGATCCGCTCGGCGCTCGCGCTGGGCAGCGCGGCCTTGTCGGAGCGGGCCTGGAACTGGTCGCCGCGCCAGACGGCGTAGGTGCCGGTGATGCCGACCTTGGTGCGCAGGTCCTCGAAGACGGTCCTGGCGCCGTACGGGTCGGCGGCCGGAACCACCGCCACGAAGATCGGCTTGTCCGCCTTGCGGATCTTCTCGGTCAGGGCGTCGGCCTGCCCCTGGTCGAACCGGCCCGCCATCGCCGGGTCGACGTACACCCGGCCCTGCTTCAGTGCGGCGGACGCCTCGTCGAGACCGCCGGCCGCCGAGGCCGCCGGTGCCAGCAGGAGCAGCAGCCCGAGCAGCGCCGCCACCAGGGCCAGCGGCCCGGCGCCCCGGGAACGTCGTCGTGCAAGGGTTCTCATGTCTCGACGCTACCCCGGACGACCCCTTCACAAGGCATACCGGCCGGGTGGGGCCGGGTCCGGCACCCCCACCGTCCGCCGGGGTGGGCCCCCTTCTCCGGGATGATCTTCCGCCCGGCCGTCCCTGAGGCGTCCCGGTGCGGGAACCCGGTGGGCGGCCCCGCGCGTACCTCCCGGCGGACACCGGAGCGGGCCGGGCGCTCGGGCGGGGTGTCCGGACCGTACCGCGCGACCGGGCATAGTGGTGGCCGTACCGCCGCCCCATGACCATCTCTTGACCATCCAGTCCCACCCCTCCTGATCGGAGCTCCGCGTGTTGATCGGCCTCGTCACCGCTGTGGCGGCCTCCGCCTGCTACGGCACCGGTTCGGTGCTGCAGGCCGTCGGCTCCCGGCGCTCGGCCCGTGAGGAGGCCGCCAAGGGCGGCGGCTCCGCCGGCACCACGGCGCACGGCGGGCCCAGCCTGGCCTCCACCGCCAAGGCCGCCGTGACCTGGGAGTTCATCCTCGGCACGGTGCTGGACTTCATCGGCTTCGGACTCGGCGCGCTGGCCGCCCGGCTGCTGCCGCTGTTCCTCTCCCAGACGATCATCAGCGCCAACCTGGTGATCACCGCCGTGCTCTCGATCAAGCTGCTCGGCATCCGGCTCAAGCAGCTGGAGTGGGCCTCGATCGGCGTGCTCTGCTCGGCGCTGGTGCTGCTCGCGGTCTCCGCCGGGCCCGAGGGCGGCCACCACGCCGCGACGGCCTTCCACTGGTGGCTGCTGGCGATCACCACCGTGCTGCTGGTCGGGGGCAGCCTGCTGGTGCGCCGGATGGGCTCCAACGGCGCGATCGTGGCCGGTCTGCTCTCCGGCCTCGGCTTCGGCGCGCTCGGCGTCGGCGTGCGCATCCTCAACGGCGTCGAGCCCTTCGACCTGGCCGAGCTGCTCGCCGACCCGGCCCTGTACGCGATCCTGGTCGGCGGCATCGGCGGCATGTACGTGCACACCGTGGCCCTGCAGATCGGCTCGGTCAACGGCGCCACCGCCGCCCTGGTGGTCGGCGAGACGGTGCTGCCCGGCGCGGCCGGCGTGATGTGGCTCGGCGACTCCTCCAAGGCCGGACTGGGCTGGCTCGGCGTGCTCGGCTTCCTGATCGCGGTGGTCGCGGCGGTCGGCGTCGCCTACTTCGGCCAGGACACCCACGGCGGACTGCCGGAGGCCGTCCCGGCCGAACCGGAACTCGCGAAGAGCTGAGGCCCGGGGTCACCGCGCGCCCCGGAGGCGGGCTGGCTACTTCGCGCGCGGCACCCGCTGGCAGCGGGGGCAGAAGTAGCTGGAGCGGTTCATCCAGGCCGCCCGCCGCAGCGCGGTGCCGCAGCGCCGGCAGGGCTCGTGCTCCCGGCCGTAGGCGTCGAGGTCGCGGGAGAAGTAGCCGCTCTCGCCGTTCACATTGACGTACAGGCTGTCGAAGCTGGTGCCGCCGACGGCCAGCGCCGCCGTCATCACGTCGCGGGCGTTGGCCAGCAGCAGCAGCGCCTGCGGGCGGGTCAGCGTCGCGGTCGGCCGGTCGTAGTGCAGCCGGGAGCGCCACAGCGCCTCGTCGGCGTAGATGTTGCCGACCCCGCTGATCAGCGTCTGGTCCAGCAGCGCCCGCTTGACCGTGGTGCGCCGGGCCCGCAGCGCGGCCGCGAAGGCGGCGTCGTCGAACCGGGGGTCGAGCGGGTCGCGGGCGATGTGCGCGATGGAGAGCGGGGTGCCCTCGGGGTCGCCGTCCTCGGCCTCCTCGACCGCCAGCCCGCCGAAGGTCCGCTGGTCGACGAAGCGCAGCTCGCGCCCGCCGTCGGTGAACCGCAGCCGCACCCGCAGGTGGGTCTCGTCCGGCACCGCGGGGTCCTGGACCAGCAGTTGGCCGCTCATCCCGAGGTGGCCGATCAGCGAGAAGCCTTCGCCGGCGCCGGACAGCGGCACCCAGAGGTACTTGCCGCGGCGCTGCGCCGCGCCGAGGGTGGTGCCGGTGAGCCGGGCCGTGAAGTCCGCGGCGCCGGCCGGCTGGCGGCGCACCGCGCGCGGGTGCAGCACCTCCACGCCGGCGACGGTCCGCCCGGCGACCCAGTTCGCCAGACCGCGGCGGACGACCTCGACCTCGGGAAGTTCGGGCACGGGAACACGCCTCCAGCGGAACGGACTCGGCTCTGCAGGAGGAAGGCTACTGCGTGCTCAGGCGCCGCTCGGCAGGCGGTCGGCGTACTTCTCCCTGATCGCCCGCCAGGCGCTCTCCGCGGCCTTCTGCTCGGCTTCCTTCTTCGAGCGGCCGACGCCGCTGCCGAAGTCCTCGCCGGCCACCCGGGCCGCTGCGGTGAAGGTCTTCTCGTGGTCCGGACCGGACTCCTCGACCACGTACTCCGGCACTCCGATGCCCACCGAGGCGGTGAGCTCCTGGAGGCTGGTCTTCCAGTCCAGGCCGGCACCCAGCTGAGAGGATTCCTCGATCAGCGGGTCGAACAGCCGGTGGACGAACTCGGTGGCGGCGTCCAGGCCCCGGTCGAGGTAGACGGCCCCGATGACCGCCTCGACCGTGTCGGCGAGGATCGACGACTTGTCGCGGCCGCCGGTGCCCTCCTCGCCCTTGCCGAGCCGGATGAACGCGCCCAGTTCCAGGCCGCGGCCGACGTCGGCGAGCGCGCGCGAGTTGACCACCGCGGCGCGCAGCTTGGCGAGCGTGCCCTCCGGGACGTCCGGGTGGACGCGGTAGAGGGTGTCGGTCACCACCAGGCCCAGCACCGAGTCGCCGAGGAACTCCAGGCGCTCGTTGGTGGGCAGACCACCGTTCTCGTACGCGTACGAGCGGTGGGTCAGTGCGCGTACCAGAAGGGCGCGCTCGAGCGTGTACCCGAGGCGCCCTTCCAGAACGTCGTATTCGGTCGAAGCCGGCCCGCCGGCCTTGCCACCGCCCGAAGTAGCCTTCGGAGCCGTGGTCGCCTTGCGGGAGGAGCTACCGTCCGACATCGATCCGTGCACCCCGCCGATCAGACCGAGAGGACCTGGCGACGGTTGTACGTGCCGCAGCTCGGGCACGCGATGTGCGCCAGCTTCGGCTCGTGGCAGCGGTCGCACGCCACGAGGGCCGGGGCAACGGCCTTCCAGTTGGACCGGCGGTGGCGCGTGTTGCTGCGCGACATCTTCCGCTTCGGAACAGCCACGGCTACTTCTCCTGGTTCTCGGCGAGACCCTCACGGGTGTCGCTGTTCTTGATTCCGTCACCCTCGTCGCCGTGGGCGGCGGAGAGTCCCTGCAGAGCCGCCCACCGGGGGTCGGCGGCATCGTGGTGGTGCGCCGGGTCGTCGCTCAGGCGCGCTCCGCACTCGGAGCACAGGCCCAGGCAGTCTTCCTGGCACACCGGCTGCAGCGGCAGTGCGAGCACCACCGCGTCACGCAGCACCGGCTGGAGGTCGAAGTAATCGCCCTCCAGGCGGTAAGTCTCTTCCTCCGAGTCCTCTTCGAGGTCCTCGGACCCGGCGGTCCGGGCGCGGTGGCGCTCGTCGGACTCCGGGTAGTAGTACAGCTCCTGGAAGTCCACGTCGAGGTCGAACTCGACGGGCTCCAGGCACCGGACGCACTCGCCCTCGACCCGGGTCTCGGCGGTGCCGGTGACCAGCACGCCCTCGACCACGGACTCCAGGCGGAGCTCCAGCGTGATCTCGCTCTTCTCCGGGACGCCGATCACGTCGATGATCCCGAGGCCCTCGGGGGCCTCCAGGGTCCGGGTCACCCTGCGCAGCGCACCCGGACGACGGCCCAGCTCGTGCGTGTCGAACACGAGGGGGTCGCGGTGGTCGAGGCGGTTCAAGGTGTCCTGACTTCCTGGGGGGTACCGGTTGCGCGGCGCTGCTCGTCGGAGGAATGCGCGGGCAGACCGACGGCCCGACACGGAGAGGCCGGAGTGGTCAGACTACCCGAGTCTCCCGCCAGGCCCAACTTCGTGCCGAGGGCCTACCGGCCGCCCAGCTCCCGCAGCCTGGTCATGTCGATCATGCTGGTGTCGAAGAAGCTGGTCTCGTCCAGCCCCGCCTGGGACTGCTGAGGCACCGGCGCCGGGGGGTGGGCGGGCTGCTGCGGGTAGCCGTAGCCGCCGCCGTACTGCTGCTGCTCCGGGTAGCCCTGCGGCTGGGGCGGGTAGCCGTAGCCCGGCTGCTGCCCCTGCTGCTGCTGTTCCTGCTGCTGGTAACCGTACTGCCCCCCGTACGGGTCCGCGGCCCGGCCCCCGGCCGGGTCGAAGCCGCCGCCGTACACCTCGGCGTACTGGGCGCCGCCCTGCTGCGCGGCCGCGTACTGGTCCGCGCCCGGCGCCTGCCAGCCGGCCGCCGCCGGGGCCTGCTCCGGCCAGGTCTGCTGCTGCGGCACCTCCTCGCGGTACCAGGCCAGCTCGCTGCCGTCCGCGTCGGAGGCGAAGCCGGCCGCGACCGCCTCGGCCCGCTCCTTGGCCTGCTGCGCCTCGTCGGCGGCGGCCAGGTAGGCGCCGAGCTCGTCGATCGGCCGCTTGCCGGTCAGCTTGTCGCGGCCCTTGCCGACCGCCTCCAGGGTCGCGCTGAGCACGTTCTCCAGGGTGGCGAGCTTCACATCGACGTACTCGTCGACCTCGGGGCTGGGGCTGATCCGCTGCGGTTGGAACTCCTCGCCGTCGGTCTCGCCCTCGTACTCGGTCTCGAACACGCTCGCGTCGCCGCGCAGCTTGGTGCGGCCGCGGCCGACCGCGCCGAGGGTCTTGGTGAGCACGACCTCGAAGTTGGCGAGCTTGCTGTCGACGTAGTCGTCGGCCTCGGCGCGCTTGGTCTCGGTCTCGGCGCGGGCCTCGGCCAGGATCCGGTCCGCCTCCGCCTGGGCGCGGCGGACCACCTCGGTGTCGGAGATCAGCGAACCGCGCTCGGCGTGCGCGCCCTGGATGATCCGGTCGGCCTCGGCCTGGGCGCCGGCGACCATCGACTCGTGGTCGGCCATCACCGACTGCGCCTGGGCCAGCTCGGCGGGCAGCGCCGCCCGGAGGTCCTGGAGCAGGCCGATCAGCTCGGCACGGTTCACCACGCAGGAGGCCGACATGGGCATCGAGCGGGCGTTCTCGACGGCCGCCACGATCTCGTCGACCTTGTTCTGCACGTCCACGGGCTTCGTCTTTCCGTGTGCCGCCGAGGTCCGGCGGAGGCAGCGCCCGGCGCGGTGGACGTCACCGCAGGGCAGGAATACAGACTGTACGGCCACTGCCGGGCGAGGTCACAACGCCCGGACGCACCCGTCTCCCCGCTCCTCGGGCAAACCGTGATGAACCGGCAGAAACGGACGGCCGGTCACCCCGGGGCCGGGCTACTGCTGGGCCCGCCGCTCGGCGATCCGCTCGACCAGCCGGCGGTGCACCGTCTCCGGCAGCAGGTGCGAGACGTCGCCGCCGTACGAGGCGACCTCCTTCACCAGCGTGGAGGAGAGGAAGCTGTACGTCGGCGAGGTCGGCACGAAGAGCGTCTCGACGCCGGTCAGGCCGTGGTTCATCTGGGCCATCTGCAGCTCGTAGTCGAAGTCGCTGACCGCGCGCAGGCCCTTGATGATCGCCGGGATGTCCCGCTCGCGGCAGAAGTCCACCAGCAGGCCCAGGTGCGACTCGACCACCACGTTGCCGTACTGGGCGGTGGTCTCCTCGATCAGCGCGATCCGCTCCTCGATGCTGAACATTCCCTGCTTGTTGCGATTGATCAGCACCGCGACGTGCACCACGTCGTACAGCTTCGAGGCCCGCTCGATGATGTCGAGGTGACCGTTGGTGATCGGGTCGAAGGACCCGGGGCAGACGGCGCGGCGCATGGCGTGTGTGCTCCCTCGTGGGGTGACGGGAATCCTGCGGGCCCTGGCCCGCTAGGGGTGGCGGGTCTCGGCGGCGGCGCGACCGTACCAGAGCGTGCCCTCGCCGTAGCGGCGGGAGCGCAGCACCTCGAAGCCCTCCGGCCAGCCGAACTCGCCGCCGCGGGTGCTGCGCTCCACGGTGACGAGTGCGTCCTCCGCGAGCCAGCCCCCAGCTGACAGTGTGATCAGCATCTCGCGCACCTCGTCGTCGGTGACGACGTACGGCGGGTCGAGGAAGACCAGGTCGTACGGGGCCTCCGGGGCGGGCCCGGCGATCACCTTCTCCGCCCGGGCGGCCTTCACCAGCGCGCCCGGCAGGCCGATCGTCCGGACGTTCTCCCTGATCACCCGGGCCGCCTGGGCGTCCGCCTCGACCAGCAGCACGTGCTCGGCGCCGCGCGAGAGCGCCTCCAGGCCGACCGCGCCCGATCCGCCGAACAGGTCCAGCATCCGGGCGCCGTGCAGGGAGGCGCCGCGCAGCGCCTCCAGGGTGGAGAACATCGCCTCGCGGGCCTTGTCGGAGGTCGGTCGGGTGCCCCGGCCGGGCGGTACGGCCAGCCGGCGGCCGCCGGCCGCCCCGGCGATCACGCGGGTCATGGTGGTGGGAGGTCCTTTCGTCGCTGCCCGACCACGCTATACGGCCGTGGCCCCCGCCGGTCCGACCGGCGGGGGCCACGCTCACGCTC